>JAITOM010000352.1 GCA_031289975.1 Methanobrevibacter sp.
GGAGGGAAAGATAGTGTTTTAACATTGCATGCTTTATCATGCTTTAAAAATAGTGTTGATTTTCTTGATTTTGATATTGTGGCTATTGCAGTTAATGAAGGGATTGAAGGATATAGAAGCAATGGAATTAAAGTTGCAAAAGACATGACAAAAAAATTAGGGGTTAAATATATTGAAAAATCTTTTAAAGAAGAATTTGGATACAATCTCGATGAAATATATCATTATTTTAAAAGTGCATGCATTCCATGTGGGGTTTTTAGAAGAAACATATTAAATAAAACAGCTTATGAAATTGGAGCCAATAAAATAGCTACAGGGCATAATATGGATGATGAAATACAATCCTATCTTATGACCTTCTCAAGAGCAGATATTTTAAAATTTTCAAAATTTGGTCCAATATCTGGTAAAATCCATCCTAAACTTGTTCCACGAATAAAACCATTATGGACAAGAACAAAAAGAATATAATGGATTCATTTAAAGAAATATTTGATATTGATCCAAGTAATGCCGCATCTAAAGATTGTGATAGGTGTGGAGAACCTTCTTCATCAGATATTTGTATGAGTTGCAAAATTAAATTTATCAGATGTTTAAGATTTTCCATACATGACAGTAAAATTATAATATTTATAAAGTAAATCAAAATTACTGAATCCAGCATCTTTAAACCATTTAAATTGGTCTTTTAATGTAGCTGGATTGTCATAGCTCATTCGTTTATAAGTACTTTCTATTTCATTACTTTCTAAAGAACTATTTTCAATACATTCTTTCCAATATTTATTAAATCTAATTTCAATATCTGCTGATTGGCTTAAACTTTGATCTGCATTAAGAAATGTTCCACCTTTATTAATTAAACCATGTACTTTTTTATATAATTTTGATTTCTTACAATCTGATAAATGATGAATAGAAAGAGAAGAAACAACAATATCAAACTTTTCATTAAATTCATGCTTAAGATAATCATCAACAATATATTCAACATTAGAATAGTTTTTAAATCTTTCTTTAGCTACTTGAAGCATTTCGCAAGATAAGTCAATTAATGTCAAACTTGATTTAGGGAATTTATTTAATACAAATGAAGAAAATAAACCAGTTCCAGCTCCAAGATCTAAAACTTCAGGATCATCATATTTGAATTCTAAAAAATTTATCCCAGATTTATAAAAATCATCAAAACAAGGGATTAATTCTCTTCTTTGACTATCATACTTTTTTGAAACTTTATCAAATTCTTCTTTAAGATCCATAATAACACAAACACAGCATAGACTAAAAACTTAAAAATATCATCCATCACTTAAAAATAGATTAATAAACTAATAATACTTAAAATAAAATGAAATATTCAGTATTTTACTGGTAATATTTATTATCCTTCATAACATATAAATAAAAGTTAATATAGTCATTTTGGAAAAGTTCTTAAATTTTGGATGAAAAATTTTTTTATTAAATTATTTAATTTTTAATATTACTTTATAAAAATTAATAATTTTAAATTTTAATTAATTTAAATATATTTTAATTAATATAAATGATTTTAAATTAATATTTTTTAATAATATTTATTTTTAAAAAAGTTATTTATTAAAAACTTTATCAAAACCACTATATTTTTAAAAAAGTTTATTTATTAAAAACTTTATCAAAACCACTATAATATTAATTTGAAATTTTTAAAAACAGAGAATAAATTCTCCTAAGTTGAAAATAAATTTTCAACAATAAGATATTTAAAAATAAATGATTAATTACAAAAATTTTTTCACAATATACATAAAAAATGTATTTATTAATAATGATATAGTTTATATATTAGATTTGATTAATATTATTATTAAACTACAATTATATATTGTGTTTTAATATTAAATTTTAAAATATTTATAGTATAAATCTAATTAATACTCAATTAATATAAAAATTTAGAGGAAGATAAAATGGGTTTATTCAGTAGTAACAATGACAAAAGTAGCAATGAGATTAATAAAGTATCTAAAAATAGTACTAATAATTTAGGTATTGATTTAGGAACACTAAATACAGTGGTGGCTAAACCATCAGGAGATAAGTTTGACTTATATCAAATTCCATCTGTAGTTTCTGTTAAAAAAGATGATCCCTCAGCAGTGTTAGCTGTTGGTGAAGAAGCTAAATTAATGTTAGGTAGAACACCAGAAGATATTGTAGCTCTTAGACCACTTAAAAAAGGAGTAATTGAAAGTATAATTCAAGCACAAGCTTTATTGATGAGAGCAATGGAAATTGGAAAGAAAGATGGGGAAAAAGTTGATAGGATTGTTATTGGTGTTCCAGGAGATGCGACTGAGGTAGAAAAAAATGCTGCAGAAGAAATTGGAAAAAAAGCTGGTGCAGATTATGTTTTAGTAATTAGTGAAGGATTAGCAGCCGCTATTGGTGCTGGTTTACCTATTGCAGAACCTAATGGAATTTTAATAATAGATGTTGGTGCTGGTTCAACAGATTTAGTTATTATCTCTTTAGGAGGAATAACAGATATCCAAACTGTTAGGTGGGGTGGAGATGATATTGATAATAATATTGTAAAGCTTGTAAAAGAAAAATTCAATGTTGAAATAGGAATTCATGAAGCAGAACAGAGTAAAATTAGTGTTGGTTTAGTAAAAAGTAGTAAAGATTTAGAGATTCTAACTATGGAAGTTATAGGGAAATCTGTTGAAACAAATCGTCCTGAAAAGGTTGTAATAGATTCTGAATTAGTATCTGAAGCTGTAGAACCAATAATTTCTGAGATTGTTATTGCATTAAATCAAGTCCTAGAAAGATTATCTCCAGAATTAATTTCTGGTGTATATCACAACTCATTATCTGTGGGTGGAGGTTCACAATTAAGAGGTCTTAAAGAAAGGATTTGTGATGAATTTAAAATTCCAATTAAGATTTCAAATGATCCAATGACTGTTGTTGCAAAGGGAGCAGCTATTGTGGCAGCTGAACCAAGAGCATTAGAGCCTGAAGTTAGATTATCAGGATTCAAATAATTTTATCTTGAAACCCAAAAGAATACTATCTCCTCAAAAAATCATTCATGATTTTTAGGGGGTAGATAAATTTTGGAATTTTAGAAAAGTATATAATCTATGAAACTGGGCAATAATTATTTTTTCATTCACAGCATATAATACTAAAAACAATCACACACAATATAAAAACAAATAATTAAACATCTTCTTTTAAATGATTATTAAAATACTTTCAAACAATAGTTTTTTTATTATTTCTCTTTTTTTTCCTTTTTCATGGATAATTATTTAATCTTTTTGTTTTTTTCATTTAGTTCCTTAAAATATGTGATTATTTATATGATATTGGAGATGAAAATTTTTTATTATACTCCACTTTAAAATTTATAAATTCTCAAATTAAATAACCAACAATAAGGAGATTTGTTATTATGAAAACTTTAGGCATTGATGAAGCAGGACGTGGTTCAGTTATAGGTTCATTACTTGTTGCTGGAATAATTATTCCTCAAGAAAAAGAAATAATGCTTAGTCGGATGGGTGTTAAAGATTCTAAAAAATTAACACCTAAAAGAAGAAAAGTGTTAGCTCGAAAATTAAAGAAAATGTTTGATTATAATATTGTTGAAATAAAAGCAAAGGATATAGATATTTTAAGGAAAACTATAACTTTAAACAATATTGAGGAAATAGCTATTGAAAAAATAATTAATCAGTTAAATGATTATCAATATGATAGAATAATTCTTGATAGCTTTGATGTTAAACCTAAAAGAATTCAAAATAAGTGTAGGTCTTTTCTTGGAGAAAAATCATCGGATGTGGATGTTATAGCAGAACATAAAGCAGATGATAATTATTTACCAGTTGCAGCAGCAGCAATAATTGCAAAAGAAAGAAGAGACGAAATTATTGATGAATTAAAAAAAGAGTATAGGAAAATTGGAAACATTGGTTCAGGTTATCCAAGTGATCCTAAAACTATTGAATTTTTAAAGAAATGCGATTATGATGAACTTCCAGATACTGTAAGAAAATCTTGGAAAACAGTGCAAACACTTAAAAATTCATGAAAATTTAATCCCATTTAATACTTAACTTTTTTATTCCAGATGACCACTATTAAATCTTACATGCATCCACTTACTTATAATTTTAGCTGATTAAAATAATCCAAAATTGACTGTCCTGTTATTAAAGAAATACCATGAGCTATTATAAAAAGCATGAAAATTATTAATATAATGAAAATGAAAGTGATAAATTTTGAGTCATTATCTTTATTAGATTTGGAATTATCATGATCAAACACGGATTTCTTATGAAGGTTAATGTTTCCACTTTTTTTATTGGTTTCAAGAATTGTCTTTTCATTTTCAGAAGAGGGTTGTTTATTATTAACCGATGATTTTCTATTTTTATTAAACGATTGTTTATTATCATTATTAATTGATTTTATTTTTTCTCTCTTTTGTCTATTTAGTGATTGTTTATTAATTTCTCTTTCCACATCATCATCAGGCAATGATTTTTTATTAACAACCGATAAATTAGGATAAGGATTGGCTTCAGTTTTAATATAATATTTGTCCGTTAAGTTATTATTCACTGTATCATTGAAGCTATTAATTTTATTATATGTTCTTTCATCAGATTTATTATTATTTCTTCCAGTGTTATACTTTTTATCATCTCTCTCAAAAGTTAAACTTTTGTCTGGGTTTCTTAAATATGATTTTTGTATTGGGATTGATGCTATAGAACCATGATCCAGTTCATAAGATAGTAATTGTTTTTTTAAATTTGGTTCATAGTTCTTATTTTCCTTAATCTTTATCCCATCATTTTTTTCATCATAATATAAATCATCTAAATATCTTTCATATTTCTTTTCAATATCAGATTTATTATTCTCATTGTTTACTGCTACCTTTTCGTTGTTTTCTATTTGCACATTATCGTTTTTAATATCATTATTTTGACTGTTATCTTCCTGATTATTTAATAAAGCTTCAACAGCACAGTCTTTACAGTAAGAATCCTGATTTATTTTTATAATTTGCTCTTGAGATATTGATTTATCACAAATAAAGCATTTAACATTATCATTGGTTTCTTTATTTGGATGATTTTTAGGCCCCATGATTTCACTTTATTCAAAGATTAATTAATAAAACATGGTGTTTTACTTAACTTTTTTTATTGTATGGTCATTACGGAAAGGTTCTTAAATTTTAAAGATTTTTTTCATTAAATTATTCAATTTTAAATATAACTTCATATTAATCAGTGAGTTTAAATAGTATAAATTTATTTTAAGTAATATAAATAATTTTAAACTATAGTCATTTTGAAAAAGTTCTTAAATTTTGGATGAAAAATTTTTTTATTAAATTATTTAATTTTTGATATTACTTTATAAAAATTAATAATTTTAAAT
>JAITOM010000005.1 GCA_031289975.1 Methanobrevibacter sp.
ATCACAGCATTAGATCCTTCATAAAGAAATACACCAGCTCCTTTATCTGCAGTATTATTATTAAACTCAGAGGATAATATCTTTATGTTTGGACCATCATGAACTAATCCCCTGGATCTTATTGCACCACCTTCACCATTCGCATTATTAGATTGGAAACATGTTTTCATTATATATAAATTAGATTTAGAGGAAGTATATATTGCACCACCATCAAATCCTGCATTATTACCTATAAAATCAACCATCTCATCACCACCAGATACCTTAAGATCACCAAGAGTGAATATTCCTGCACCATACTTATCGGCTATATTATTTATAAACATGGTTTTATATTCATCATCATCAACTGTAATTAATCCTCCATCAGCATATATTCCCCCTCCATTATATGCTATAGAATGATTGAAAACCGTTCCACGGATAAGTATACTACTATTTTTACTATAAATAGCTCCACCATAACTCCGTTCATTATTTGTTCTTAAATAATTGTTATTTGTTCTTAAATAATTGTCATTAAATAAACAATCTATAATTCTTGAATCATATCCAGAATCAACATAAACCGCCCCTCCAATTTCTGCAGTATTATTATTCAATATTGAACGAGTTAAAACCAAATCCCCATTATTAATTGTTATAGCACCACCATAACTACCTTTACTATCCTGTCCATTACCTATGAACTGAGTTCTATTATAAACATAAGTTTTCTTGTTACCATCTTTATTATATATGGCTCCACCAGATAACGCATGATTATTAGTGAAGTTAGAATGACTAACACTATTAACTGCAGTAGTCGCATAAACTGCACCACCACAGAGAGCATTATTATCATGGAAATCACAATCCAATATTTCTAAATCATCAGAGTTATCATTAAATATAGCACCACCACATGATGAAGTTAAATCAGCCTCATTACCCCCGAAAACATTATCTTTTAAAATCAGATGACTATCCTTATTATAAATAGCACCACCTTTACTACCAGTATTATTCTCAAACGTACAATTCACTATATTCAACAAACCATTATCATATAAGTTAGTATATAATGCACCACCAAGGTACGCATGATTACCTACTAAAACTGAATTACTAATGTTATTAACTCCATTACTATAATCCATATTAATCACACCACCTTTACTAGCATCGTTAGCATTATTATTAATAAAACTTGAATTATTTACACTAACAGATGATTTAAACACATTATTAATTATTAAACCATTAACCCTTCCTTTATTATTTTCAAATAAACAATTATTCAAAATCAACTCCCCATTATTACGTATTAAAGAAGATGAAAGATACTCATCACTCACCCTTATATTTGACAAATATAATGTGCAATTTTCATCAACAATAAATAATCCATTCGTAGTATTTAAATCCAAAGTTGTTAATCCATTTCCTTCAATAGTTAAATTATGATTTATATTAATAATATTATTAACTGTTGATGGATTATTTGTAATGTTTATAATATCATTATCTTTAGAATCACGCACAGCATCCTCCAATGAAAAATCAGAACCCAATGATGATGAAAGACTATTAGACCTAACATTTATAATTGACTTAAGAAATGAAAAATCAGGAGCTGATGATGAAATAATATTTCTATTATCATACCCATTATCCAGAGGAAAATTGATACTACTAACTGACCCAATTAAACATAACAATCCAATTAACACTAAAATCAATAATGATCTCTTAAATAACATAATTTATAAACACCTCTACATTAAATTTCCTTTAATTATTTAATATTATTATCAATTGTACTATAAAAAAAAGAGGATGGATTTTATGCAATTGAAAATTATTATAAGAAAATCAAAGATTTTTCTAAACTTTAAAAAATAGAAAATTTTTTAAATATAATATAAGATCTCTAAAATCCAAATATCCAGATTTAAATTTCCATCCTCTATTTTTACAGTACCATAAAAAGCATGTAGTAAAAAAAAGTGTTATTACAGATTATTAAACACTTTATTACTACACATGAGCATAGGCTTCTTTTATTCATTTCCTGCATTTAATGAATAAGAACCAGACCCACCATTCTTAAATTTATATTGTACTTGTGCACTAGATGCTAACCAACCTTTACACAAAAAAGCAGCGGCTTGAGCAGGTACATTAGTCCAAGTATGACTACCACCCGCATGTGCACCAACCTTAATAGTCATTGTAGCAGCAGCAGAAGGAACATCGTATGCCTCATTATGACGATTGTTTACTTCTTTTCTGCTATGTCCATATGTATTCAATACTTTACCTTCAGCATCAAAAAAATCAATATCATAATACCAGTGGAATGCACAATTTCCAGATTCTGCATCCATGTGAATTTGATTATTACTTATACTCGGACTATCAGCAGAACTAAAACTTATAGTGCTTAATAGAAGCAATACTATTAAACAACACATTGAAAATCTTCTCATTTAATCACCTCTTATTTTTTAATACATATTTTATAAAAAAAATGATTTATGAACTATATAAATACATTTTTGAGATATAAGCACTCATATTAAAAATTTTAATATGAAACACTTACATTTCCTATTTACACTTATTGTACTAACTCCTATATAAAGGTAGTGGTTTATATGATTCATAAATACAAAACTAAAATTAATTAATTCTTCTTTATTTAAATAAATACTAATTAAGAATCATTGGAAAAGAAAATAGAGTATGGATATAATATGATTAATC
>JAITOM010000064.1 GCA_031289975.1 Methanobrevibacter sp.
TAATAATAAATTTTTCTTTTGATTGATTATGTATTTGTGGATTGAAGATTTTTTATCAAACTTAATATTTTATTGTGATAAAGTATTATGATTTCATCCGTAACATATTTGACAGAAACTTTTTACATTGTATAATTAAGTAGGTGAGATTTTGTGTTTGAATTACTAAGTTTGTATCAAATTTTGTTTATAATTTTAGCTATTTTATCTATTTCATTTGTTTTAGGAATCTATAAAAATGATAAGGTTTCAATAAAAATAACTGTTTTATGGATAATTTCATGGATTTTACTAGTTATTATTTCTTTAATTCCAAATTCCACTACATTTTTAGCAAATCATTTAGGGATTGGAAGAGGTATAGATTTATTAGGAATTATTGGTGTTTTAGGTGCTTATTATTTAATATTTAGATTATATTTAAAGATTGAAGATATAAATCAAAATATTAATAAATTAGTAACTGAAATAGCAATTCTTAATGAGAATCATGACGATAAAAAATAGTTAATAAAAGATAAAAATAGATTTTTAGTGAAAATATTAAAATAGTTAAAATATATTATAATGTTTATTGTGGCTACTTATAAGATACATGTTAATCAAATAACTTATATTAAAATAATAATTAAACATGTTAAATTTAAGATCTAATATAATATTTATTTAAGATTTAATAACACATTCAGCCACGACTTAAAATATAATTTAAGATTTATATCAATGATTAAAAGGTGATTATAATGAACTCAGCACGAAAAGCAAATATTTTAGTCATAATCGTTATAGCTCTTATTGGATTAGGAGCAAGCAATGTTGTTGCATCATTTACAGGAGATTATGTTAAAAATTATATTAATTTAAATGCTGTTGACTTTAATGAAACCAGTAAAATGATAATTGTTGAAGATGGTCAGTTTAATCCTGCAACAATTGATGATAAACAAATAATATATGTTCCTCCTGTTAATAATACAACAATTAATGACACCAATACAACTGGGAATAATGTAAGTAACAATGATAGTAATAACACTCACTGAAAATTATTGTTTTCAGGACGTATGATAATGCAAATGTTAATAAAGGATTCCCATAACACTTATTCTATTTTTAATAAAATTATTTATCAGCAATCAGCATATATTTTAAAGGCATAGTATGAAAGAAAAAAACAATATTGGAGCAAAAATAAAAGAGATAAGAAAATTAAAAAATATTAATCTAAAAGAACTCAGTAATAAAAGTGAATTAAGTGTGGATTTATTAAAGAATATTGAAAATGGTGAATCCATTCCTTCTTTATCTCCATTAACTAAAATATCTAAAACTTTAGGAGTTCGTATTGGAACATTTTTAGATGATGATCTTCAAAATGGTCCTGTTATAATTAAAGATGGAGAAATTAAAGAAGTTGTTCACTTTTCTGGTGAAGAAAGTAAAACTACTAAATCTGCATTGGATTTCTACTCTTTAGGTTCTGGTAAAAGTGATAGAAATATGGAACCTTTTATAATAGATGTTCATACAGAAAAAGGAGATTTTGAATTATCTTACCATGAAGGTGAGGAATTCATATTTGTTTTAGAAGGGATCATTGAGATAAAATATGGTAAAGATACTTATATTCTTAATGCAAAAGATAGTATTTACTATGATTCTATAGTTCCTCACCATCTGCATTCTTATAATGGAGAAAAATCTAAGATTTTAGCTGTTATTTATTCACCTTTAGCTGAACAGGAAAATTTTAATTAATTTGTAGTAATTAATTTTGAATCCATAAAATAAATGTTCCTTTAAAAACTTTAGTTTTTTAAACTTAGAAAGGTGAAGCTTTTCTTTACTTATAGTTTAGAACCAAATTTTTTGCACTTTAAAAACTTTAGTTTTAACTTAGAAACGAAAAATCTTCGATTTTCCTAAGTTATCTTCGATAACAAATCTTTGATTTTCTTCAGTGAAATTTTTCATTTCACTTAGAAAAACGAAGTTTTTCTTTATTTTAAAAATTTTTTAATTTTTATTAAAATATTCTAATTTTTAAAATTATCTAATAGAAGTTATTAATTTATAGTTAAATAGTTTATTTTATTTATTTTTTAAAAATAATAATTTTAAAAATTGATGTTTATTTATTTAATTATTATTTATTTAACAATTATTCATCATTGATTAATACTATGTGATAAAATATGTTTAAGATAAAAATTACACCTAAATTTGGAGATGTAGATGGATTAAAGCATATAACCAATACTATTTTAGCAGATTGGTTTGAAACTGGTAGAAATGATATTTTTAAATTTTTCACTCCTGATTTTGATTTAAGTTATGAAAAATGGAAGCTTATAATAGCAAGAACAAGCTATGACTTTGTTGGGCAAATGTACTTAGGTAAAGATGTTGAAATAAGAACATTTATATTGAAAATTGGAAATTCTTCTTTTACTATTGGGCATGAAGCTCATCAGAATGGAGAGCTAAAAGTCAAAGGAGAAGCTGTTTGTGTTCATTTTGATTTCATTGAACAAAAATCAAAACCAATACCCGATGATATTAGAAAAAAATTAGAAAAACATATTATTTAGCTAATGTTTTATTTGTAGTCATTATGAAAAAGTTCTTAAATTTTAAAATGATAATTTTTTTTATTAAATTATGGTGGTTTTGATAAAGTTCTTAATAAATAAACTTTTTTAAAAATACATATTATAGTGGTTTTGATAAAGTTCTTAATAAATGAATTTTTTTAAAAATAAATATTATTAGAAAATATTAATTTAAAATCATTTATATTAATTAAAATATATTTAAATTATTTAAAA
>JAITOM010000165.1 GCA_031289975.1 Methanobrevibacter sp.
TAAAAAACAATGAAAAATAAACTATTTAATTATAAATTAATAAAATTTATTGATAACTTTGAAATAATATAATAAATTCTTCTAAATCAAAAAATAATTTTTCAATTTAATTGAATAAATATATAATTTAATAAATATATTTTATAAAAAATCATTGTATATGTATAATTATCGTTGTTATTGATTGAATAATAAAATTAAAAATTATCAATTGAAATAAATTATAATCATTTGAAGTCATTTTTAAATTAATATTTTTTAATAATATTTATTTTGGCACTGTAAAATTAGCATGGATTTTCACAATTGAAAAATTGAAAACAGATGATAAAAGTTTAATTACATGTATATTGGCTTAATGTTTTTATGCTAAAATTCAAATTCCAAATTGTGAATTTCCATCCTCTTTTTACAGTGCCTTTATTTTTAATATTATATTATTTGTTATTTGTTAAAAACTTTATCAAAACTACTATAATTCTTTTAAGGTGATTAGCATTCATGAAAAACTTACTGAAGAAGATACTAAGCTCCGTTTTATCACTCCTAAAATTAAAAAATCAGGGTGGAAAGATGAACAAATTAGAATGGAATATTTCACTGATGGGGCAATAATCGTTCAAGGAAAATACACCAAAAGAGAAAAAAGGAAAAAAGCAGATTATCTGCTTGTATATCAAAAAAATCTCCCATTAGCAATTGTTGAGGCGAAAAGTATTAGTCATTCACTTGGAGATGGTATGCAACAAGGAATTGAATATGGTAAAATCCTTGATGTTCCTTTTGTTTATAGTTCAAATGGTAAAGGTTTTTTAGAACATGACATGCTTAAAGGAACTGAAAATGAGTTATCTCTTGATGAATTTCCAAGTCCTGAAGAATTATGGGATAGATATAAACAATTTAATAACATTGATGATGAAAAAGAAAAAACAATTAGAACTCCTTATTACTTTGGATATAAAGATAAAACACCGAGATATTACCAAAGAATAGCTATTAATAGAACTGTTGATGCTATTGCAAAAGGGCGGAATAGAATATTAATTGTTATGGCTACAGGTACAGGTAAAACCTATACTGCCTTTCAAATTATCCGTAGATTAAAAGAAGCAGAAATAAAAAAGAAAATTTTATACTTAGCTGATAGAAACATTCTTGTTGATCAAGCAATGAATCAAGACTTTAAACCATTTGAAAAGGTCATGACTAAAGTTGAGAAAAGAAAATTGGATAGTTCATATGAAATATATTTTGCACTTTATCAACAATTAAGTGAACATGAAGGAAAAAAGCCATACATAGAATTTAAACCTGACTTTTTTGATTTAATAATAGTGGATGAATGTCACAGAGGCAGTGCAAAAGAGGATTCTCAATGGAGAGAAATTTTAGAATACTTCAACACAGCAACCCAAATTGGAATGACAGCCACACCTAAAGAAACCAAAAAAGTTTCTAATGTTGATTATTTCGGGGAACCAATCTACACTTATTCACTTAAAGAAGGAATAACAGATGGATTTTTAGCACCATATAAAGTTATTAGAGTGGGTTTAGATAAAGATTTAGAAGGGTATCGTCCAGAAAAAGGTAAAATTGATGTTGATGGTAAAGAAGTAGAGGATAGGGAATATAATGTAAAAGATTATGATAAACAGTTAATAATTGATGATAGAACAAAGAAAGTTGCTGAACGAATCACAAGTTTTTTAAAAAGAAATGGTAGATTCAGCAAAACAATTGTTTTTTGCATAGATATTGACCATGCAGAAAGACTTAGACAAGCTTTAGTAAATGAAAACTCTGATTTAGTTAAAGAAAATCCAAAATACATTATGAGAATTACAGGAGACAATGATGAAGGAAAAGCACAACTTGATTACTTCATTGATCCAGTAGAAAAATATCCAACAATTGTAACCACCTCTAAGTTATTATCTACAGGTGTGGACTGTAAAACTTGTAAATTAATTGTTTTAGATAATAATATTAATTCAATGACGGAGTTTAAACAAATTATTGGTCGTGGAACAAGATTATTCCCAGAATATGGAAAAGAATTCTTTACTATAATGGATTTTAGAGGTTCAACCAGGCATTTTGCAGACCCTGACTTTGATGGAGAACCAGTCACAATCATTGATTTGAAGATTGATGAAGAATTTCCAACAAGTGAAGGGAAACCTACAGTAGAAATATTCGATGATCAAACGGGGAATAAAAATATTAAATACAGAGTAAACGATGTTCCTGTAGAACTACTTTCAGAAAGAGTTCAATATGTTGATGCGACTGGTGGTCTAATTACTGAAAGTTTCACTGATTTTTCAAAAAAGAATATTCTTAAAGAGTATTCAACAATAAACAAATTTTTACTAAGATGGAATAAAGAAATGAGAAAACAAATAATTATTGATGAACTTGAAGAGAGAGGAGTACTTTTAGAGCAAATAAGAGAAGAATCAAATCAATACGGCATGGATGAATTTGATTTAATTTGCCATATTGCATTTGACAAGAAACCATTAACAAGAAAAGAAAGAGTAGAAAATGTTAAAAAAAGAGGATACCTAAATAAATATGAAGGTTTGGCTAAAGATGTTCTATCTACACTGTTAGATAAATATGAAGATAATGGAATCCATGATTTAGAAGGTCCACAAATACTTCAAAACATTCCCTTCAATGAATGGGGAGGACCAATAAAAATTACAAACCTATTTGGTGGTAAAAAACACTTTAACAATGTTCTTAAAGAATTACAAGATGAAATTTATGTTACAATATGACTATTTTTTGAATATATTGCTATAAAAAATGTGGGGCTGTGAAAAATCAAACTGATAAATTATTTTTCCAATCTTTTATTCAAATGTAAGCATTAAACAAAAATCATTTTTAATATTGTATTGATCTTATAAAGTCCTTAAAATGCTTTAAAAAAATAAGTATTACAAATATTAAATAAAATATTATAGCTTCATCAGTTGAATTTTTCACAGCCCCAAATATCGTATTCATTGAATTGGAGGAATTTATCTAATCTTTCTGCCCAGTCATTCATTGACATTGGCTTCTGTCTTCTTGCTTGATTTGCGGCATAATCTAAATACATTGTAACAATTTCATCTAATTCAGTTATTTCTTCTTTATTTAAGTAATTTTTAGCTATTAAAACATCTTTTAATAGTATTTTCCCATCTGGTGCATTATCCCAGCTTGTTAATCCCATATTTGATTTACTACTATTTGCTCTTTCTGATATAATTTCAGGAGCGGTTTTTTTTGAAACTGCATAGTGTAGCTTATTTTGGACTTTTTTAAAGAAATCTTGAGATACTTTTGCTTTAGGGTTATAATCATAGCTTGTTGCATAAATATCTGTGACTTTTTGATAAAAACGTCTTTCTGAGGATCTTATTTCTTTTATCTCTTCTAATAGCTTGTCAAAGTAGTCCTTTCCAAATTTTGTTCCATTTTTTAATAATTCTTTATCCAAAACATAGCCTTTTACTATATATTCCTTTAAGATGTTGGTTGCCCATTTTCTAAAGTGGGTTGCATTTTTAGAGTTCACACGATATCTTACAGAGATAATTCCATCAAGATTATACCATTTTTCAGGTCTACCTCCTTTTTTAGAGTTTTTCAACGAATAGTTGATAAATTCTTCCTGACCTTTAAACAAGTCTTTAGAAGATATACTTACTTCATTCTCAATTAACTCTTCATCTGCAAATATGTTTGTAAAATGCTTTGAAATATTTTGCCCAGTAGTTCCAAAGATTTCTGCTACAGTTTTTTGACTAGCCCATAAAGTTTCATTTCTTCCATCTATTAAAAATTGTCCTGTTACTGCTCCTTCAGAACCTTCATATAACAATGTGTTTATAATTTCATTTTCTTTATTTTTCATTATAATCACTATAAATTAACTTTATTAGCATTTATTTTTTTAATCATTTGAAAGATATGTTCAACAATTATTTTTATTAAAATTTTTTATTTAATAAAATAAAGATTAAAATAAGATTTAAATAAAATTTCAAATCTTTTTATTTAATAAATAAAGATTAAAGTAAGATTTGAATAATAAAAATTATTTATTCAAAATTAATGTTAAATTACAATTTTAAAGATTTAATGAGGTTGTTGTACACATCAAACATCTAAATTTTAAATTTCAATTAAAAATATATTTTTTTATAAATAATTTCAAATAAGTTACAACTAAAAATAAATGATTATTATAATTTAGATTAAGAATAAATAAATTTTAATTATTATTGGAATAAATAATGAATTTTAATCCAAGAAAATTTTTAAATTGATCTAAAACTTTTATTTTAATTTAAATAATTCTAAATTATTTTATTATTTTTTATAAATGAATTTAATTTTTTAATTAAATAGTTTATAATCTTTTATTCTTTGTAATATTCATATATGTCTATTTTAAACTTTTTTTAATAGTTAATTTGATTTTATGTAGTTTTTCTATCTATAGCTATTTAATCTTTTTTAGAACTTTCATTGTTCAAATTGAACCTTTAATAATTATTTACTCCTAATCAACCTTTTAAACATCCTTGAATTAAAGACCTAACAAAAACACCGTTCACCTTAAAGTCAACCCCATGAACATCACTCTTCAATCTATTATTCCCAGTACGAAACTGAAACGGCTTCTGACGACCAGATTTATTGAACAAAAAACCATCGGTATATGCAACAAAACTCACAATCTGACCATAATTAACATCAACACTTCGTAGCTTACCAACAAAAATTAAACACTTGTTAGTAAAAACAAGATTGCCGGCATCTAAATTAGTCATCTGATCATGACTAACACTTCGTGACTGACTACTATGTAACCAAAAACCCTTAGCAACACGAACACTACCCCCACCACGATTACTAACACGAACACTCCTTGGTTCATCATAAAAAACATTTATGGCACGATATAAAAGGTGTTCGCCCTTTTTCAAATTAATAAAAGGTAAATTGTCTTGCCTAACAGGAGGTAAATTTTTAAAATTACCATTTCTTAACTCATTAAAAAAAAGATTGTTAGCATTCTGAACTTGTAATTTTTTTTCTTCTTCTGCTTTACGCTCTTCTTTACTTTTGATTAATCCAAAAAAAGCCATTTTATCACCTTTCACTAAAAATTCTTTTTTAAATTTCATATTTTTATTTTTTGTATTTATCCTTATTTAATCATTTATAATTTTAGTTAACCTGTTCATCAATATCTATTTCATCTTTCGGTAGTCACCACATCTTCAGAACTGATCCTAAACATCATCAAAATTTTCACTTAGTAACTCTTGAATTTCCTTAGTCACCTTTTTTATATCTGCTTCTATTTCTTCAAGAGGTCTTGGTGGTTCGTATTTGTAAAAATATCTTGTGAAGTTTATTTCATAGCCTATTTTATCTTTCTTTCTATCCATCCAAGCATCTTTATAATATTTTTTCACTTCTTTATTAAAATAGCTATTTATATCTGTTTTTAGTGGAATTTTCTCTGTATCTCTTAGATTGGGATCTGGTTTTAGTTTTCCTTTACTATCTTTTATATATTCTGCTGTGTCGTCATGTTTTGAAAGTTTTTCTATTATATTTCTTTTGAATGTTGGAGTTATGATGTTGAAGCTTCCTATTTCCTCTGTTACCAATTTATCAAATTCATTGTAGCTTTTTATTAGGTTGTTTGGAATATTTTTTAGTGCATCGATTATTTTATTCTGTTGTTGTTTTCCTTCTTTCTCTCCTTTTTCTTTCTCTTCAGGGTTTTTCTTCTTACTTGCTATAAGTTTGTTAAATGCTGGAATTGAATAAAGATTTTCTAATCTTTCTTCATCTACCTTGAAGTTTAATTGTTGAGGTCTTTCTACTGTTACTTTTGTGTATCCAAAGTCTTCATTGTCAAATATTTTAATGTTGTCTGTGTTTTGGAAGGTGTTAAAAAGATTCATAATACTTGTTATATTCTCTTCATGTAGTTCATTTCTTTTATTTCCTAAATTTTTTCTCATTTTCTTAAATTGATTTGTTGCATCTATTAATTGTATTTTTCCTTCTCTTCCTTTGTTTTTTTCATTTGTAAGTATTCAAACATGGGTTTTTATTCCTGTGTTGTAAAATAATTGTTCTGGAAGACCTACAATAGCTTCTAAATAATCATTTTCTATTATCCATTTTCTTATATTGCTTTCTCCTGAACCTGCATCTCCTGTAAATAGTGGTGAACCATTTGTGATTACAGCTATTCTTGATTTTTCATTTGTTTTCATCTTACTAATTTAAATATTACCTTATTATTTATTATTCTCTTTAATAATTTTTAATAACTTTATATCCAAATATAACTAAATATATATTTTTATTTGTGCCATGCTTTAAATAATGTTTTTCATATTTTATCTTTTGGATTAAAATTTTTTTTATTAAATTATTTAATTTTTAACATCAGTTTATAAAAATCTATAATTTTAAATTTTAAATAATATAATTATATTTTAATTAATATAAATAATTTTAAATTAATATGTTTGTTTTAATAATATTTATTTTTAAAAAAGTTATTTATTAAGAACTTTATCAAAACCACTATAAATATAATTAAATTTTATAACTTTAAAAGCAAGTGTTTTTTAAACAATTAAAAACATTTATATTTAATATTATATAAATAATTAAATATTATAAATATGATTGAAAAACAAGAAAATATATAAAAGATTCTCATGACAATTTTAGTAATTAACAATAAAGGTCAGTACAATCATAGAATTCATAGAACTTTAAGATATTTAAATATTTCATCTGAAATGATTTCAAATGAATATTCTGTGGATGAAATATTAAGTAAAAACCCTATTGGATTAATATTGGGTGGAGGACCGTCTATTGAAGAGTCTGGAAATAGTGAAAATTACATTAAAGAAATAGATCTTCCAATTTTAGGAATATGTTTAGGTCATCAGTTAATAGGGAAAGTTTTTGGTGGAACTATCGCATCAGCTGAGTCTGAAAGTTATGCTCAGATTAAAATTGATGTTATTGAAGAAAATGATGTTTTTAAAGGAATTGGAAATGATATGGATGTTTGGGCATCTCATAAAGATGAATTAACAAATATTTCAGATGATTTTAAGGTTTTAGCAAGTTCAAAAATTTGCAGATTTGAGGCCATTAAACATAAAGACAAGCCATTATATGGTATTCAATTTCATCCAGAGGTACATCACACTCCAAATGGAGAAAAAATATTTGAAAATTTTTATGATATATGCAAATAATAAAAATATCAATTAATTTTCAAAAAATTTTATATTAACTTTTAATATTATATTATTTTAAGGAGTTAAAAATTATCTTAAAACTTGATTTAAATGTGTGAAAAAAAATATAATAAAGTGGCTGTTGGAGGAACATTTGATAGATTCCATAATGGTCATAGGAAACTACTGAAAACAGCTTTTAAAGTAGGTAATAATGTTGTTATTGGCATTACTTCTACAGAGTTTGCACACCTTAAAGGAAATGTGGAACCATGTTCTATTAGAATGTCTAATTTAAATGAGTTTTTAAACAGCCATGATCTTAATTTTTCTATTTTCAAGTTGGATGACCGTTTTGGTTCAACAATTTTCGATGAAGATTTTGATGCCATTGTGGTTAGTGAAGAAACTGAACCAGCAGCTATTAAAATTAATGAAATACGTGAAGAGAAAAATATGAATCCCTTAGAGATTTTTGTTATTAGTTATGTTGTAGCAGACGATGGCATTCCAATTTCATCAACTCGTATTCGTAAAGGAGAAATAGATATTAAAGGGCGCATGATTAAATAGCTATTAATCATATAATGAGATATATTTAGCAATTTAGGGCGGATAAATAATTAAATAGCTATAATCTATTTATTAATGAGTCTCGCCCATCTTCAACAAGATTTCTCAATCCATTGTCTATTGAGTGCATTATATTTGTAATATAAACTCCCACTAAAAGAACTATAACAATAATGGTTCCAACTAAAAGCATTAGCTCAGCACTTGATTGTCCTGATTCTTCATTTATAATATTTATTTTTTTCTTCATTTTATCCTCTTCATATTTTTCATTGTTTTACCATGTTCCTAACTTCATTAACATCTTTACTGGCATTTAAATCACTGGTTCCATTACCAAAATATGATTTATATATGAATAATGCAGCAATAGCTATTACAATTACTCCACCAAAAAGTAAAATATATTCTGCAGCACCTTGACCTTTTTCATCGTTCATTAATTTTTCAATATTAGTTTTAAGGTTTTTTATCATAATTTTCACCTCCTTTATTTTTTGTATTACTAATTATATTATGAGGTAGTATATAATATTAACTATTTCTTTAATAATATTACAACTTATTATAATATATAGTATAATATATAAATAAGTACAAAAATAATTTAAAACTTAAATTAAATTTTTTGATTAATATATGGATTAAAAATTATAATCACTTTAAAGAATAATTTAGTGGTGTTATTGATGAAATATTTTGTAAGTCCTTATAATAAAGAAGCCAAAATTGAATTTCCAAAGAATATAACCATATATGATACAACTCTTAGAGATGGAGAACAAACCCCAGGTGTTTGTTTTAGTGGTGATAATAAATTAGAAATAGCTATTGAATTAGATAAACTAAAACTTCCTCAAATTGAAGCAGGATTTCCAATAGTATCTAACCAAGAAAAGGAAGCCATTAAAACTATTACAAAACAAGGATTAAATGCTCAGATATTGTCTTTAGCAAGAACAAAAAAGGAAGATATTGATGCTGCACTATCATGTGATGTAGATGGGATCATAACTTTTATGGGGACTTCTGATATTCATTTAGAACATAAAATGAATATAGGTAGACAAGAAGCGCTTAACATCTGCATGAAGGCAATTGAATATGCAAAAGACCATGGATTATTCGTTGCTTTCTCAGCTGAAGATGCAACACGATCAGATTTAGATTTTTTAAAAAGAATTTATAAGAAAGCTGAAGAGTATGGGGTTGATAGAGTTCATATTGCTGATACTGTTGGAGCAATAAGTCCACAAGGAATGAATTTTTTAGTTACAGAATTAAAAAAACATTTAAAGACCCAAATAGCTGTTCATTGTCATGATGATTTTGGTCTTGCAGTACCTAATTCAATAGCTGGTATTTTAGCTGGTGCAACTGCAGTTTCAACAACTGTTAATGGTATTGGGGAGCGAGCGGGAAATACATCTCTTGAAGAGTTAATAATGAGTTTAAAATTTATTTATGGTTTGGATCTTGGTTTTAAAATAAAAAATATTCAAAATTTATCGCAGTTAGTTTCAAAACATACAAGTATTGATATTCCAAAAAATAAAGCAATTGTAGGCGATAATGTATTTAGACATGAGTCTGGAATTCATGTCGATGCTGTTATTGAAGAACCATTAACATACGAGCCTTATTTACCTGAATTAGTAGGTCAGCGAAGAAAACTTATTTTAGGAAAGCACTCTGGTTGCAGAGCAGTTAAAGCTAAGTTAAATGAATGTGGATTTAAAGTAACTGAAGATGAATTATGCCATATAGTTGAAGAAGTTAAAAAAACCAGAGAGGAAGGAACTTATATAAATGATAAAGTTTTTATTGATATTATTAAACATTGTAAATTAGCAGATATTTAAAACAAAATTAGTTCCTAATCCATTGTAATAGTATTATTTATTATTTAAATTTTTATTTTTGAAAATTAGGTTTTTTTAAATTTATTTTCATAAAATAATAATTTTTAATAATTTATTGAATTATGGAAGACCTTATTAAATATTTTATTGTACTCAGTAATGAAATTTTCTTCATTAATATTGGCACTGTAACTTTATCATGGATTTTTGCAATTGAAAAATTAAGAAAATAGGCTAAAAATTTGATGACATGTGAAATGTTCTGTATAATTAATGTATTTTATTATTCAAAAAAAATTTTGCAAATTATTTTTTCAAACATTAATATGTGTCTTTTAAATTTAATTTAAAGAAATAAAAATCATTTTGATTGCAAATATTTAATTGGATTTTGTAAAATTAATATATAAATAAAAGAAAATAATTTTACAGAACACTATATATGATCTAAACTTTTTCTGCCTAAAAACCAAATTCCAGACTTTAAATTTCCACCATCTTTTTACAGTACCATTTTAAACCATCATAATAATTTATTTTTATCAAATTTTTTACTTTAAACTATATATGAATTTAAGACAATATGTGAGATTTTAAACCAATATACAGAATATTTAATTAGAATAGTCTGGTGATTTATTGAAAATTAATGAAGCTAATTGTGGAAAATGTAGCATTTGTACAGAGGCTCATCCCCTTGGATTAATAGAAAAACAAGGATTTATAGTGTTTTGTGAATTTATCTATTTTTATAGTGGAATAAAAAAAGTTTGTAATTAATCATTTATTTTTATTTGCTTAATTTTCAATAATACTTTCTAATATTTTATTAAATTATTAATTAATAAATTTAACTATTTTATTTTTAAAAATAAACAATATTATATTTTTATTCATGAAATTAATAATTTAAAGATATTTTTAAAAAACTCATTACTTAAAAACATTTTTTAGTTCACTATATTCTTTATATTATTTATTAAATTAAAATTTAAAAGTTTTATTTAATTATTTCTTAAAAACGGAGAATAAATTCTCCTAAGTTGAAAATAAGTTTTCAACAATAAGAAATTTAACAAAATAAATTAAATTTAAAAGAAAATTAAAAATAATGATTTTGCTAAAATTAAAGTTTCGTACTATAATATCATTCCATTAAATTTTTCATTCCATTAAATTTT
>JAITOM010000175.1 GCA_031289975.1 Methanobrevibacter sp.
AAATAATAATTTTTATTTATTTATTTTTAAAAATAATAATTATAATTTTTTTAATTAAAAATTTGACATTTATTATGTAATTTAAAAAATTTCATTATTGAACTTGTTCAATTAGAAAATCTTTGATTTTCTTTACTTACAAACATTATTTCATACACTATATAATTTTAAAAAATCTATAATTTTGAATTTTAAATAATATAAACTTATTTTAATTAATATAACTAATTTTAAATAGATATATTTTAATAATATTCATTTTTAAAAAAAATTATTTATTAAGAACTTTATCAAAACTACTATAAAAGAAAAACATCGTTTTTCTAACTTTAAAAATAAAAAATTTTTAAAATTATGAAAGTTTATAGGAACTCTTTAATAAACTATTAGAAGCATATTTAATAATTATTTTAAAATAAGTTAATAACGATAAATTGAATCACGGATTTTGAGAGGAATGATTAATTGGAAACTATAATTCTTAGTTTTGGGATAATACTAATTTTAGGTGTCTTGACAACAAAAATTTTGGATAAATTGAAAATACCTGCATTTTTAGGATTTTTAGCAACAGGTATTCTTTTAGGACCTTATGTATCCGATGTACTAGATCCGAGCTTCAGGGGATTAACTCAAGAGATATCTGCAATGGCTATTGTTATTCTTCTAATTAGAGCGGGTTTGAATGTTCGTAGAGAAGACATATATAAAGTTGGTAAACCAGCTGTTGAAATGAGTTTCTTACCCTCAATAATTGAAGGCTGCTCAATTATTTTTATAGGGCATTATCTGCTTGGAATTTCATTTATAGAAGCTGGTATGTTAGGATTTATTTTAGGGGCTGTTTCACCAGCTATTTTAGTACCCAGAATGCTTGATTTAATCGATAAAGGACTTGGTGTAGGAAAATGTATCCCCACCATACTTTTATCTGGATCTGCAGCTGATGATGTCATAGCCATCACTATTTTTTCTGCTTTTTTAGGAATATACACTGGTGGACATACAGATATCACATGGGACTTAATAGGGATTCCTGTTTCATTAATATTTGGTGTATTATTAGGATTTTTAACTGGTTTAATTCTAATTTTCGTGTTTCGAAAATGGGACTTTAGTGATGCTGAAAAATTATTCATTACTTTAGCCACTGGTATTATACTAAATGCAATTGGTGAAATAACACAAGGAAAGATTCCAATAGCTGGTCTTGTAGGAGTTATGGTTATAGGATTCTTAATATTAGATAAAAGCCCTAAAATAGCTCTTTCTCTTTCAAATAACTATTCGACATTATGGATATTAGCTGAGATTATTGTATTTGTTTTATTGGGGGCTCAATTAAACTTATCATTAATATTATCTCCAATAAATATAGGTACTATCATTCTTCCCATAATATTGGTAAGTATTTTAGTTATTAGCTTAGGATTACTGTTCAGATTCGTTGGAGTTTATTTAGCTTTACTTAAAACAGATTTGAATAATAAAGAAAAATTATTTTGTATGATTTCATACATACCAAAAGCAAATGTTCAAGCAACAATTGGTGGAGTGCCATTAGCTGTAGGAGTATTGAATGGAGATTTAATTTTGGCTGTTTCAGCTATTTCAATCATATACACCGCTCCTTTAGGTGCAATACTAATAAAATTCTTTAGTAAAAAATTACTAACAAAAGATGATAATGTATGCAAAAATTGCGAATGATTAGAACATGATTATTTTATAATGATTAAAAAAAAGTAGTTCTACTTAAAAAGATTTAATTAAATTAATATTTCATTTAATTAGTCAATATCAATTCTTTAAAAATAAAATTAAGATTAAAATACAATTTATTATTTTCTTAATTTTTCAATTGTAAAAATCCATGATAATTTTACACTGCTTTATTTTATATATAGTGGAAAACTTGAATTTTGGCAAAAATCATTATTTTTAATTTTCTTTTAAATTTAGTTTATTTGATTAAATTTCTTATTTTTAAGAAATAATTAAAATAAAACATTTAGATTTTAAATCAAGAAAAATATAATGGATAATTTCAAAAATTAGAATATTTTAGTAAAATTAAAAAATTTTTAAAATGCCAAAAATAATTTATAAAAATAATTTATATATTACCCAGATAGATAATAAAAAAGATGATTTCAATTTTAATAGATAATTTTAAATATAGTAAATAATTAATATTTTAATAGGTGTATATTTTATGACTATTACAAAACTATATGAAAATAGCCAAATTGTTGCACCATCTGAAATAAGGAAAAAAATTCATTAGGAGTATAATATGCAAAAAAATAAAACAAAACTATCATATGAAGAGATAGAAAATATTAATAAAAAGATAAATGAATATAATGAAAAATATAATGGAAATATAGTAAATTTAACAACCGAAGAGATAGAAAATTATAAAAAAAAGATAAATGAACTTTTTGAAGATGAAACTGGTTATCGGTTAACTAATATACCCCCAGAAATAGCAATAGAAATGGTTGAAGACTTTAAAACAAGGAAAACAAAGAGTATAGCAGAATATGTTGATAGATTTGGGTCTTTCTGTAAGGAATTAAAAAAAGAAAATGTTGATCCCATAAAAATAGTTTTAAAATACCTTGTAAATTATAGGTCCCCAAAAAAATCAAGAAATAAAAGTGGAAGAGGTGCTAATAATCCAAATATTGGTTTAGCAGCACCAGACTTATTAGAGTTAATAAGACATGTAGCAAAAGAAGTAAATAATCCAATTTATGAATTAACTAATCAGAGATTAGGAATTAAAGTGGGTAATGCTATGAAAAAATATTATAGGGGTATAAATAACTTAGATCAAGCATATAGGGTTAAACCATCCAGATATTTTTTAAATAAGCACAATAAAGCTGAATTATCAATAACAAATGAGACTATAAAAACATATCCGCGTTTAAGATATACTGTCGTGTGTGATATGGATTATATTAAAGAAAAATTCTTAGAATAGTATATTATGGGAATAAAAAAATGGAGTTCGTAAATAAATCAGTTTTTGAGCAGATACATTAGTATTACCTACAAAATCACGAATTTTCTCTTTTATAGTCTTATTAGCCTTTTTACTTTTATTATTTCCAATTTTATTAGCTTCTTCCTGATTATTATCATCTGATTCATCTGAATTTTCTTTTAAAAAACTTATTAGGGAGCTTATGACCACAAGCATGACAAAAATAGAGTTGTATATTAATTTCAACCTTTTCACCATTACCTAAAGTAGGTTTATTATGTCGCCAGCCAGTCTTAGTATAGTTTTGTTTTCCACAATAAGTGCAAATAGGAACTATCATCTCAAAATATTTGTCTTTCAAGATTTAAATATTCTTTTTATGTGGAATTATCTTTTTCCTTAGCTAAAGCACTTTTAATGACTTTACTAATATCAAGCTTACCGTCTATGAAATCAGTCAATTTGATTGAACAACGGATACGTTATTTGTTATTGTTTCTAAAGCTACAACTTTCATGAATAATATTATATATTAACCCATATATGAACTTATTGGTTTAAATTTTATGGAATCATTAAAATATATATTTTAACTACAAATTTTGTACGGTCCTAATTAAATGAATCTTTATAAAAGAAAATATAGGTTATCCTATGGAATCGTGCAAATGATGATAAAAAATATGCCCCCTCACACCCTCTGAAAATAGAAAAAGTTAATACTAATGAAAAACAAAAAATAATTTTTAGAACATTATCTAATAATGATTTATAGTATGAAACTTAAATTCTTTCAAAAAGTATTATTTCTAATTTTTTTAAAATTATAGTGGTTTTGATAAAAATTATAGTGGTTTTGATGGCACTGTAAAATTAGCATGGATTTTCACAATTGAAAAATTGAAAACAGATGATAAAAGTTTAATGAGATGTATATGGGCTTAATGTTTTTATGCTAAAATCTAAATTCCAGATTGTGAATTTCCATCCTCTTTTTACAGTGCCGTTTTGATAAAGTTCTTAATAAGTAATTTTTTTTAAAAATAAATATTATTAATTAATATATTTATTTAAAATATATTTATTTAAAATTATTTATATTAATTAAATAAATTTATATTATTTAAAATTTGAAATTATAGATTTTTATAAATTAATATTTGAAATTAAATAATTTAATAAAAAAGATTATCATCCAAAATTTAAGAACTTTTCAAAAATGACCACATAATTATTATTTTTAAAAATAAAAAAATAAAAATTATTATTTAAAAAATTAATTTAATATTAATTTGAAATTTTTAAACCGTGAATAAATTCTCCTAAGTTGAAAATAAATTTTCAACAATAAGATATTTAAAAATAAATGATTAATTACAAACATTTTTTACAGCACTATAATCATTTAATAGATTGTGTCAAAAAGTATAGAGGTTTTGCAAATTTTGGATTTTTATATATGAAGAAAACCTCAAATTTTGATAAACCTCCATAAAAGTTTACACTCTCATTTAATAGAAAAATTTATTAACTTTATATTAAAATATGATAAATGATGTGATTTAATGTATGATTTAATAAAAGAATCTGTAAATAATGATAGTGCTGCTTTAAAATTAGCAAAATCTGAAAAAAATGT
>JAITOM010000177.1 GCA_031289975.1 Methanobrevibacter sp.
TTAAAATTTCCATAAAACATCAATTACCTATAATCAACTAAATACCTATTAATCAACTAAATACCTATTAATCAACTAAATACCTATTAATCAACTAAATACCTATTAATCAACTAAAATTACTTGATATATTAAAATATCTGAATTATTTGAATAAATTTAAAAATATATTCAATACTTATAGGAATATGAAAATTATAAAATCATGAAAAAAAGTTATATACTCAATTTATGTATATAGTGTTCTGTAAAATTATTTTTTTCTATTTATATATTAATTTATTTAAAATTCAATTAAATATTTGCAATCAGAAATTATTTTTCTTTCTTTAAATTATTTAAATTAAATTTAAAAGAATAAATATTAATATTTAAAAAAATAATATTGTAAAAAATTTTTTGAATTAATATAAAACTTAATTATACAAAACACTATGCACAAAATTTAAATATTATTAAATACAATAATAGTTTATTATATAAAATTATAATATATTTATTAATATATAATAAAAAATATTTTAATATAAAAAATATTTTAATTTCATATTATTTTATTAATAATATATAACTACATTTTATATATAAATTTAAATAAATTTAAATAAAATTAATAAATTTAAATAAAATTAAATTTTATAAATAAGAACTATTTAATAAATTTTATAAATAAGTTTAGAATAAAACTTATAATTAATTCTATAAATAAAATAGTGTTCTAATTATAAAATATTCTATTAAAATTGAATTTAATACAAAATTATCAATAAAACTATCATTAAAATCATAGGATAGGAGTGATTAATAACATGGAAACAAACCCATTTGATCCTGAAGTTGACAAATTAGAAGATCTTAAAAAAGAAATTCAAATGTTAAAAGAAGAAAACACCAAAACTAAAAGAAATTTAATGTGGAAAGTTAGAAAATTAGAAAAAGATAAAGTTTTCACAGAAAATGAAAAAATTAGATTAGAACGTGAACTTAAAATTTTAAAAGTAGAAGTAGAAAGATTTAGGTCTCCACCATTAGTTTTAGCAACTATAACTGAAATCTTAGACAATAATAGATTAGCTGTAAAGAGTAGTACAGGTCCACATTTTCTTATAAACTACTCTAAATTTTTGGATTCAAAATTATTAGCTCCTGGTTCAAGAGTAGCTTTAAATCAGCAAACATTTGGTGTAGTTGATGTACTTCCTTCTGAAAAAGACCATAATGTTAATAATATGGAAGTTGAAGAAAAACCTAATATTTCCTATGATACAATTGGTGGTCTTGATGAACAAATATTAGAAGTTAAAGAAACCGTTGAATTACCTCTTAAAAAGCCAGAACTATTTAAAAAAATAGGTATAGAACCTCCGAAAGGTGTTTTATTATATGGTCCTCCAGGAACTGGGAAAACATTACTTGCTAAGGCAGTTGCACATGAAACCAATGCTACATTTATTAAAGTTGTAGCATCTGAATTTGTTAAAAAATATATTGGTGAAGGTGCAAAACTTGTTAGAAATGTTTTTGAGTTAGCTAAAGAAAAGTCACCGAGCATTATTTTCATCGATGAACTTGATGCTGTTGCAGCTAAGAGACTTAAAAGTTCTACAAGTGGAGACCGTGAAGTTCAAAGAACATTGATGCAATTACTTGCAGAACTTGATGGTTTTGAATCCAGAGGAGATATAGGTATTGTTGCTGCTACAAACAGACCAGATATTTTAGATCCTGCTTTACTTAGACCTGGAAGATTTGATAGATTTATTGAAGTTCCAACCCCTAATGAAGAAGGAAGAAAAGAAATATTTAAAATCCATACCAAGAAAATGTCTTTATCATCAGAAGTTGATGTTGAACTTTTAGCAAATTTAACTGATGGTGTTTCTGGTGCAGATATTAAATCTATTTGTACTGAAGCAGGAATGTTCGCTATTAGAGAAGATCGTGATGAAGTTACAGTATCTGACTTTATGGATGCTGTTAATAAAATAATGAAAATGGATCATAATGAAGAGTTTAGAAAAGAAGCTGGAGTAATGTTCGGATGATAACATGAATTCTGTGATGAACCCTATGAGCTCTGATTTGTGATGACTGATGGGCGATCTGAGAATTTTATATTTAAAGAGCCTTTTTTTTTAAATCTCTTTTTTATTTATTTAAAGGATTAGAAGATTATAATTGAAGATAAATAGTTATTTAAATTATAAAATAGATAAAACTTTTAACATTTGAAATTCTTTTTATGTTTTAAAAATTGCTAAAAATTAATTTATCTAT
Source organism: Methanobrevibacter sp. (assembly GCA_031289975.1). Taxonomy (GTDB): domain Archaea; phylum Methanobacteriota; class Methanobacteria; order Methanobacteriales; family Methanobacteriaceae; genus Methanovirga. The sequence goes on from JAITOM010000177.1 coordinate 2,278, forward strand.
TATTTTATTCTTCTGTTTCATTAGTTTCCCCAATGGTTTTAAAATCTTCATCCTCCTCTTCTAAAGTATCTTTAATTTTTAAAGTTTTTATAACATCAGCAGATAAAGCATTACAATCTGTTTTAATAACATCTAAATGTAATAAAATTCTTTCTTTTTCTTGATTTATTCTTTCAATATTTGTATAAGGATAAACTGATTCTTTAAACATTTCGTATTCAATTGTTGTATATGGATATTTGTTTAATTGTTTACAAACTTTTCTAAGAACATCCCCTAAAAACTTATTCATTTCTACTTTAACTCTTTCTCTTATCATTTTATCTTTATCAAGATTTTTTTTCATGAGTCTAACAACTTCTGCTTTAGCAAAAGGTAATGATTCAGTTCCACTATTTAACTCCTCATCAGTTCCACTATTTAACTCTTCATCTAATTCTTGATTATCGTTTAATTCTACATTCTTTTCTTCATCATACATAGTATATTCAACTCTTTAATATTTATTATAAAAAATCAATAAATTTAGATTAATATTTAATAATTAAACAAATTATAGTTGTTATTAAATATAATTAAGCATAATTAATATAAATTTATTATTAAAATATTCTTATTAAATTAAAAATATATTCTTATTATTAAATTAAAAATATAAACTTATAATTAATAATTAATTAAAATTAATAATAAAAAATATAGAATTATTTATATTACTTAAACTATATAAATGTTTTCATATTATTCAATATTTAATTTATTTTTTAATAGTTAAAATAGAATCTAATATGAATAATTGATTATTAAATTAATTATTTTCGTACCTGAAAATTTAATTTGAATGAGCATACACTCATGCAAATTTAATTGGTAAACATTTCATATATCTAATATATCACACCATATATTTAAATTAATTAGTTCAACATATAGAATTATAAAACCTATCTTACATGATTCAAATATATAAACAATTTTATCAATGTGTCATCAGTTGATAAAAATAAAAATTATTAGTATTATTATAATATATTCATTTCATAAAATGTTTATAATGATGTATGTGCAAATTTAAAAAACTTTTTTCCTTAAATTAAATTTAAAGAATTTTAAGAAATTTTAATAAAAATCATTGTTAACAAACTTTAAGTAAAAATCTATAATTAAACCTTTTTAATTCGAGGTTCAATTTAACATCGATCAGTTTAAAGAATAATATTTGGATAATAGAAATTGTAAATATATTATAATTGTAAATATATCATAAAATTCATAAAATTTCGAAGGGATTAAATGGAAATCAGTATTATAATACCAACATACAACGAAGAAAACTATCTTCCTAAACTTTTAGAATCTATTAAATCACAAGATTTTAGTGACTATGAGATAATAATTGCAGATGCTAATTCAATTGATTCAACAATAGATATTGCAAAGTATTATAACTGTAAAATTGTTAAAGGTGGTCTTCCTGGGGTTGGTAGAAATAAAGGAGCTGAAATAGCTAAAGGAGAAAAATTACTTTTTTTAGATGCTGATTTAGAACTTAGTAAAAATTATCTTAAAGATGTTATTAATGAATTTGAAACCAAAGATGTGGATATTGGTATCACATTAATGACCCCATTATCTGAAAAAATAAGGGATAAATTACTTCATGATATAGCTAATTGGTTTATGATTGCTTTTGAAAAAATAAAACCTCATGGAGCAGGCTGTTATGGAATAATAACCAAAAAAAAAATACATGAGAGTTATGGGGGTTTTGATGAAACAATTGAATATGGGGAAGACACCGATTATATTGAAAGAATAGCTAAAGACAATGTTTTTAAGGTTCTTAAAAGTGCAAAAATTAATGTATCAACACGCAGATTAGAAGAAGAAGGATTATATAAACTTGTAAAACAATATACTAAAAGCACAATAAATGATTTTAGAAAAAAAAGAACTAATCTTGAAGAATTAGATTATAAATTTGGTCATTATAAATCCTTAATTGAAGAATATGAAGTAATAAATAATGTTCAGAAGTTGAGAAAATCTGAAACTAATATTATAAATCCTGTAAAAAATATAGTAACTAAAGAAAATTTTCATGACCCTCAAATTATATCTCCACAACCAAATAAAATAGCTTTAGAAAATAATAAAAAGAAAATATTTTATTCTGTTTGTGGAGATGGATTAGGACATGCTATTAGAAGCAGAGTTGTTATTGAAGAATTATTAAAAAAATATGATGTTTATGTTTTCTCAAGTGATAGAGCATATAAATATCTAAATGAAAAATTTAATAATGTTTTTGAAATAGATGGATTTAACACTGTTTATCAAGATAATACTGTGCAGAATAGAAAAACACTTTATAAAGCTATTAAAGACACTCCCATACATCTTAAAGAAAATTATGCTATTTTATACAAAAAAGCAAAGGAAATAAAGCCAAATATTATAATTACAGATTTTGAAAACTATTCAAATATCATAGCTAAACTACTTAATATCCCAATTTTAAGTGTTGATAATATACATATGATTACTAAAACAAGGATTGATTATCCTAAAAACTCTCAAGGAGAAATGTTAAAAAGTAAAGGAGTTATAAAATCATTCATGATAAGACCAAAAAGATATATACTTACAAGTTTCTTTTATCCAGAAGTTAAAAATCCAGGAAAAGCAATCATATATCCCCCAATTATTAGAGATGAAATTAAACAGCTGAAACCCTCCTATAAAGGTCATGTATTTGTCTATCAAACAAGCCCAACCAATAAAAAATTAATAAGCTCTTTAAAAAAGATTGATGAAAAATTTATAGTGTATGGTTTTAATAAAAATAAAATTGATGGTAATTTAATTTTTAGAAAGTTTAATGAAACAAAAATATATGATGATATGAAAGATTCTAAGGCGATTATAACAAATGGTGGATTTTCATTGATAAGCGAAGCTATTTATCTTAAAAAACCTATTTATAGTATTCCAGCTAAAGGAAACTTTGAACAATTATTAAATGGATTTTATGTTGAAAAATTAGGTTATGGTGTAATGAATCGTACCATGACTACTAAAACCATTGAAAAATTTTTATCCAATCTTTACATTTATCAAAAAAACTTAAAAAAAGTGAAAAATAGTGATAACAGCAAAATAATTAGAGAAATAGAGAAATCAATTGAAGAATTTGCTATTTAAAGTTAAAAAATAATAAAAAAAGTGTTTTTTAATAGTGTTTTTTAATTTTTATTGTATTTATGGCAAGTCACCGTAAAGTTTAATATCCATCACCATAAAGTGGTGAATAATTAAATCCATTATACTCACTTATAATACTAAGATAAGCATTTGCTTCCCACCAGTCACAATCTAAACCTACACCATCACGTACAGCTTTTGAGGATTCAAATTTATGCAATCCGTTATCTTCATTCATATACACGAATAGTGCACGATGATTAGATACACCTACATCAGATGTTCCCTGCACTACTGCACAAGAATAACCATTTTCTGAAAGTCTATTTGCAGCATAATCTGCAAAATACCAACAATCATGATTAGCATAACTTATAGTATTATACATTTCACTTTCTAATTTATGTAAGCCATCAAAACCTGATAAATCAGCTGCAGAACAACTTGATATTGATGCAATCATTGCTAATATAGCTATTGGAATTAATATCTTAAAATATTTATTTAACACGTATAAAATACCTCCTTAATTAATATATTTACTTTAATTTATTGTTTAACTAAATAAAATATTTAAATTATATTTAATTGATAGTATAAACTATACAAATTAATAAGACCTTAAATTAGTATTCAATTAAGATATTTATCTGTTTAATAGCTATTGAAAATTGAAGAGAAAATTATAAGACGAGTAATTGTTTTGTTCTACTAATCTCATATTAAAAGCATCTTCTCTTCATACATGTGATCACCTCAGCCATACTCATTTCAATATCACCATAATATTGATATATTTCAATATATGTGCATATAGAGAATAAGTTATTTAACTTATTTCATTTTTCATAGAAATATATTAGTAGTTTAATAGTATATAAATGTTTTCATCATGAAAAACTCGTTAAATTAAGTCTTTAAAGATAATATGAATAATATTATAATGAATATTATATAAAAAGACAAAAAATTGCTCAAATCTTTCAAAGATATATACAATTTGTTTAAATTCTAAATCTACTTTAATCTTAAGATTAATCTTATATAAAAAAATTTAAGATTAATATTATATAAAAAAATTCATTATTTATGATGGTTAATTAATATATGGTCATTTTGGAAAAGTTCTTAAATTTTAAAATGACAATTTTTTTATTAAATTATTTAATTTCAAATATTAATTTATAAAAATCTATAATTTTAAATTTTAAATAATATAAATTTATTTTAATTAATATAAATAATTTTAAATAAGGGGGTGGGGAACAATTCTGTAGAGGCTTATTTAAATATATAAACAATATTTTCCCACTTAATTTAAGTATAAACGATTTTATATAATAATTACTTTTTTTTAGCAGGTATTAAATTAATTTAATAGAATTTACTATTTTATAATTTCTTATTTTCTTGTAACTCTCTGTTCCTACACTTGAATAACTTCTTTTATTTTTCATCTTATTTAAAAATTTCTCATTTAAAAAATTTCTTATCATTTTTATTAACTACACTGATCACGGGTAAAAATTAAACTTGAATTTTTAATGGGATAATTTTCATATATGGGATTTTATAATAATTTATACTAATTTTATATATTCATTACGATGGCTCCCACTATTGTTATAACAATGTAAACAGTGAAAATTACAATTATAAGTTAGTTCCACTAATGCGCGAAAAGGAATCTTATCTTCGATATATTGAATAAAATTACTTTTTTGAGGTTTGTTACTCCATTTAAAGTAAATATCGTTATTTAAAAAGTTGTTAACTGGATTTTCAACTTCATCAATTGTTTCACCAGTAAGCTTCATAATTTTAGTCATCATAGTATAATATGAATCTCCTTCATTAACTCTTTTTAGTATAGTAATAGCATCATCATTCAATTGTTTATATCTTTTCATCATATTTACTTTATTATAAATATAACTTCTTTTATTACCTATACAACCTTAAAATAATCTTTTAAAATATAATACATAAACATGCACCTCTACAACATTTCTTTTTTAATTTTACTAATTAAGTAATAGAATACTATATCAATTAATATTGCAAATATTAATCCAACAATAGCTACAAAATTCATGTCCATCCCAACAAACCAATATTTAAAACGAAACAATGATATAAAGCCAATCATTATAGCAAGTATAGAAATAGTGTTTAAATATTCGATTGTTCTTCTATCTTTAAATCTTAATGCCATCCAACTACTAATGATAATGATAACAGAAATCATCACTGGACTCACAATTAACATCATAAACAATATTTTTAAGCTAAATAATGTTAATACTACAATATCTAACTTAATAACTATTGCAATTGTTATTAAAGCCTCAGTTATTAACATTAAGATGTATGCAGTTGTAATTATTGATAAGAACTTAGCAAACCAAATTTCTTTTAATGTCACGGGTAAAACAAGTAATGGTTGGAAACCATTTACAAATTTAACCTCAAAAAATTTTCTTTGAAGTGATTGTGAAGAAAAACAATAAAATAAGAATCCAGATATCAACGACATAAAAGTCACAAGACTATCAGCTCCATAATCGTCTCCTTGACCAGACATAATAAGAATAATAATAGGAAATAAACAAAGAATAAATAACATTCTTTTCATATATTTCAAGTCAATATTCTCTCTAAATTCTTTTTTAAATATGGTTTTAACAGTATTAAAATTCATTATTATCCCCTACAAATGATGTATAAACATCTTCAATAGTATTATACTCTTTATCTCGCATGACATCTTCTAATCTGCCTTGAAGTTGTATTTTTCCTTGGTCAATGATAATTATATCTGTGCATATTTTATGGACTTCTTCTAAATCATGGGATGATAAAAATATTGTGGAGCCTTTTTCATGTAACTCTGTTATTATTTCACGAATGATTATTTTTGATTCAAAATCCACTCCACTTGTTGGTTCATCAAGTATAATAATTTTAGGATCATGAATTATACTTTTAGCAAATGAAAGTCTTTTTTTCATTCCATTAGAATATTCAGAAACCAGAATATTTTTAAGTTTCATTTTATCTAATAATCTATCGGCTTTAAGCTTGGATTCAACTTCATTTAAACCATAAAGTTGTCCCCAGTATTTAATATTCTCTTTCGCTGTAATATCATGGTATAATGTATCATATTCAAGCATACAACCAATAGATTCACGAATAGATAGCGAAGAATCGCTGTCTTGATAAAGATTAATTCCATTTATTGTCACTTCACCTTCATCAGCTTTTATTAAGCCAAGTAATAATTTAATTGTAGTGGATTTTCCAGATCCATTAGCATCTAAATATCCTGTTATACTATTTTCTGATATAATGAAACTTATATCATCTAAAACTTTATTATTGTTATTATAACTTTTATTAACATTTTTTAACTCGATTCTCATCATAATTCTTCCTTAGTATACTCTCCCTAACAGTTTTTAAAAACGGTTGAAATAGATAATATATTTTTAAGATTAAGGCATAATTGTATAATATCCATATAATCCACTACCAAGTTGTACAATCCATAACTTTTTTCAATAATTTCCAATTTATTCAATTACTTGTACGATCTTTAAAAAATCGTTCATTGATTAACAATTTAAAACTAAACTTTTTAGAAAAGAAAAAATTAAGATTTTTCTAAGTTATCCAATGACAACAAAAGTTCGGTCAGATATTTAACATTGAAAACCATTATAAAATTCATGGTTTCCAAGTTATTGTTAACCAAAACATATTTTATTAGTATTTAAATGTTAGTCTTTAATTTTTAAAATTAAAAGCTATTAAAATTAATAACAAGCTCTATCTCTCTCTCTATTTAATGAATAATTAATCTTTTAATAAAATAATAAAGCTATTTTATATTAAAGCTATTTTATATTAAAGCTATTTTATATTAAAGCTATTTTATATTAAAGCTATTTTATATTAAAGCTATTTTATATTAAAGCTATTTTATATTTTGGCAATCTAAATGAAAATTTATTTTGTATATAGTGAACTAAAAATGTTTTTAAGTAAAGAAAAACTTCGTTTTTCTAATTGAACAAGTTCAATATTGAGTTTTTTAAAAATATCTTTAAATTGTTAATTTCATAAATAAAAGTATAATATTATTTATTTTTAAAAATAAAATTTTTAAATTTAATAATTAATAATTTAATAAAATATTAAAAAGTATTATTGAAAATTAAGTAAATAAAAATAAATGATTAATTACAAACTTTTTTTATTCCATTGGGGGGTGGGGAACAATTCTGTAGAAGCTTATTTAAAGATATAAACAATATTTTCCCACTTAATTTAAGTATAAACGATTTTATATAATAATTACTTTTTTTTAGCATATATTAAATTAATTTAATAGAATTTACTATTTTATAACTTCTTATTTTCTTGTAACTCTCTGTTCCTACACTTTA
>JAITOM010000254.1 GCA_031289975.1 Methanobrevibacter sp.
AATAATTTGAAAATAGAGAAAAAATAGAGAGTATATTAAGAAAGAATTAAAAACAAACCCATACATCTAAACCTCCACAAAAGTTTACACCCTCCAATCACCAAAAAATTTAAATAGTATAATGTAAAAATATATTATTAATTCTATTAAAAGGAGGTTTTCTATCATGAGTAAAACTAAAAATCAGATCCATGTTGTCAAAAACCCTAACGGTGGTTGGTGTAATAAAAAACCACATGCATCAAGGTCATCATCATGTCATGAGACTCAACAAAGTGCTATTAATCATGCTATTCGTCAAGCTAAAGCTCAAGGCGATACTGAAGTCATTATCCATGCCAAAAATGGGAAAATTAGAGCATCAAACACATATAATCGTAGAGATGACTCAATAACAATTAGAGGATAATATAATATTTTTATTATTTCTCATTTAATTTATATTTTCAATTATCTAATACTGATTGAATTGTTCTTTGATTGAAAACAACCCTTAATAAAGAAAATCAAAGATTTCTAAATTTAAAAAATAAATTTTTTAAAATAAAAGTTAATTAGAAGCTATTATCATAAATAGTTGATTTTAGTGTTTGAAAAATATTTTACTAATTTTAAAAAACATTTATTAATATGGGTTTATTTTATAATTTTTGAGAGACAGATTAATAAATCAGCATTTAGTTTTTTATTTAATTGTTCAATAGAAATAAAGTATTCTATTTTGTCTAAAAATGAATCAAGCCATCCATAGTCATTATTGAATAATATAGCCCTTTTCAAAATAATGGATAATCGGATTTTAATTGAGTAAAATGGGGATGGGTCAGATATATTCTCATAATCTGTCAAAATGGGATCTATATATTCATTAAAACCTTGATAATCTGGGATGATGATAATATCGAATATTTTATTGTTAATTTCTAAATAATTATCACTATTTCTTGTTATTTTTGAGTTTAGAGGTAAATTTATCTCAAATTCTTCTTTAATAATATCATTCATAGCACTATTTTGTAAAAAAATTCTTTTTTCTAATGTATCTTTCAATTCAGTTTTGCTGATTGTCATTATCTTGTTTTCATCAATTTCATTTTCAGCATAATAATCATCTAAATGTATACTTAATTTATCTAATATTAAATATTCCAATATTGAATTAATGATATTCTTTTTATTAAGAACATCTGGTTGGTATTTATAATCTTTTTCAAGTGTTTCCTCAGCATTTTTTTCATCATTAAATATTTTAATGCATTTTTCATTTTTAGCAATCAAAGATTCTAATGCAGAATTAAAATCATTATTAAAAGAATATGTATAAATTTCAATTGGGTTGACACGATTATTTATAAATTCATAAGCTATAATTCCTTTTAAATTAATATTAATTGTTTCATTTGGAATAAAAAATTTATAAAACATTAAACCTGAAATAAAAAGAAATATTATGCTTGAAATAGACAAAACAGAAATATTTTCATTAAGAAATTTCTCTAAAGAAAATGCTACTATCTCAACAAAAAATGCAAGGAATATCGCAGTAATTATTAATAATATTAAATCTTCTGTTCTTTTACGAATATCTTTTATGGGGCTATGCATCACTTTCACCTAATTATAATTTAATTAACACTGTTTCATTGATAGTTTCAATAAATTCAATGTGTTTATATTTGTGTGTTACTAAGATCTTCATGTATTAACCCATGTAACTCCCTTATACTTTGAGAACCATTATTTTTAATGAAATTTAATGATTCTAATTCAAGAGTGGTTAAGGTTAATGTATCTATAAATATGGTTGAAGCATCCTCTATTTCTTCATCTGGATCTTTTGAAAAAAATTTCCATCATATAAATCAAAAAATAATGCCATATTTTCAGTCTTTTTTTTATTTCCTCTATTATTCATGTTGTTTTTTATAGTTTTCAACAACTTGTTTTATAGTTATAATTGGTGGGAAACAATTCTATTAAAACTTTTTTTAGAATATACTCCTTAATTTTTTGTTTATTCTTTAAAATCAAAGATTTTAAAGAGTTAAAAACAAAAAATCTTCGATTTTTCTAAGTTATCTTAGATAATAAATCTTTAATTTTCTTAATTTTAGATATAATTTATTTTTAATTATCTATAGTTCATATACTCTTTTTTAATGAATAATAAATTTTAATTAATGGTATGATATAATTCTTCTTTATTAATAATAATTGTGCTTATTTTATAAAATAATTATGCAATTTTTCACATATTTTAAAAAAAATCACTTTTTTATTTATCTAATAATGATTTAAAACTTAATATTAATAATATAATAATCCTATTTTTTATAATAATGAATTTTAATTTTTAATATGATTATTTAAATCTTCAAAAATAATAATTTATATAAACTAATATTTTTAAAAGTAATAATGATAATATAATTATTTTAAAGAGAATATAATATATATTAAGATGTTATAACTACTTTAAAGAAAAACAAAGGATAATAACAATTGTTCCCCATCCATAATAGATTAGATGATAATTGAGAAAGATCTACTAATTATATGCAATTTGATTTTTTACCTAAGACCAATAATCAGTTGGAGTGCTATAATGGTGTTACATTACTTGATAATCAAAAAAGGTTTATAGAAGTGATTAAAGGTTGAATAAGGCTTCGATGTTTGGTAGAATTAGATAGGTTTTGCGAAATAGAAAAGTGAAATCTTAGATTCCATTTTTGACCTTATCACCATAATTTTTGACATAGTCAATTAAAATTATTATTTTTAAAAAACAAATAAAAATAAACTATTTTGATTATAAATTAATAAAATTTATTGATAATTTTGAAATAATATAACAAATTCTTCTAAATCAAAAAATAATTTTTCAATTTAATGAATATATAATTTAATGGATATATTTATTATTAAAAAAATGGCACTGTAAAATTGGGCACTGTAAAATTAGCATGGATTTTCACAATTGAAAAATTGAAAACCGACGATAAAAGTTTAATTACATGTACATGGTCTAAACTTTTTCTGCTACAAATCCAAATTCCAGATTGCG
>JAITOM010000277.1 GCA_031289975.1 Methanobrevibacter sp.
TTACAATTGAAAAATTAAAAACATACGATAAAAGTTTAATGACATGTATAGGGGCTTAATGTTTTTATGCTAAAATCTAAATTCCAGATTGTGAATTTCCATCCTCTTTTTACAGTGCCAATTTTTTAAATAATAATTTTTCTTTTTTTATTTTTAAATATGTTATTTTTAAAAATTTCAATTAATATTAGCTTAATTTTTTAAATAATAATTTTTCTTTTTTTATTTTTAAAAATAATAATTATAATTTTCTTAATTAAAAATTTAATATTTATGGTATAATTTAAAAAATTACATTATTGAACTTGTTCAATTAGAAACGGAAAATCTTAGATTTTTCTAAGTTATCTTCGATAACAAATCTTAGATTTTCCGAGTCTGTGAAAAATTCAACTGATGAAAATATAATACTTTTAGCTAATTTATTATTATTTGATATTATAATCTATAAATACTGTTTTAAACCAATATCCTAATAAAAATTTCCCTAAAAATACTAAAAAATACCTTAAAAAAAACTTATCAACACTCAAACTATTTTTAAAAAAAACTATTAAAATCTCTGAATTAAAAAAAGAAGAATAAACAACAAACTATAGGATTATGCCACAGACTCTAAAATAAAATAAAAATAAAAAACACTATAAATGAATCTTAATTTATGTTTAATAAATCAACAAGAAATTAAAACTAAACTAACAAAAAATTTACAATTCCAATACTTTTTTTAAATAATATTCATGTAACCTTGTATTCTCAGTTAATTCAGGATGAAATGATAATGCAATGTTTTTACCTTGCTCTACAGCTATTATTTTATTATCAATTTTAGATAATATCTTTACATTACCATTATCTGTATTCTCATTACAGATTCTTTTAACCGATGGTGCTCTAATAAAAACACCATGAAAATTATCACCTAATATCTCTATTTCTCTTTCAAAAGAGCTTCTTTGAGAACCAAATGAATTTCTTTCAACTTCCATGGGGATTATGTTGAATATATCTTGATCATGATCAGTTTTTTTACTCATTAAAACCATTCCAGCACAAGTACCAAAAACAGGGATTTTATTTTCTTTTATAACATTATCAATACCTCTTTTTCTCATAAGTTTACCTATTACAGTGCTTTCTCCACCAGAAATAATTATTCCATCACATTTGCCTACATCATCATGATATCTAACAATATCAATTTGACAATCAATGTCCATTCTATTGATTGCTTTTTTTGTTATATCTAAATGTTCGCTTACAGCACCTTGTAGATTTAAAATTCCTATTCTATTCATTAATAATCTATCCTAAGCTAAATTTAAATTTCTAATTTTATTATATTCTTAATTATCATCTTCTTAACTTTTTAAATTTTAATTTCCCATATTTAGTTTCATAATATCATATAAATGAATTAAGGCTTATACCATATATTTTTAAAATTATAAGTTTTTTAAAACCTTATCCAATTTAACCTTTAAAGGAATTGGATTATGAAATACTCTTGCAACAACCATCTCAGCATCTGTATTTTCATTAATAATATTAACATACTCCTCTAATAAATCAGCATCTTTTTCAAATATTAAAGCTATTGATTTTGTTTTAAGAATGTGGTAAAATGTTACAAAGTAAGATGCTGCAGCATCTTTATGAACAAGACCAAGAAACAAATCATAGCTATTTTCACTTAAATCAGCTAATGCTTTTTCTATATCCAATTCATTATTAAAATAATGATTTTCAGGATCTGAAACTTCCAATAATTTAGTTGCTGCAGGATTAGCAACTATTGTAACATTGTACCCCATTTGAGTTAATTTATAAGAGGTGTATAATGTTAAGGGAGTTTGAGATGGAGCTTCAGGACAACCAATTAATATTAATGCAGTTTTCATTTTACACATACCTTTAAGTTTATTTAAATTAATATGATGTTCTAAATTACTATTAAGAAAGATATAACCCAATTATTTCTATTTTTTATAGAGAATTAACATTTTTTTAGAAATAATAGCTATTCACGCTTTATAGATATAGTATGAGCTAAAACCATAGATGCAAGGAAAATGAATATGGTTAATGCAGTACCATTAATGGATCTATTTTGGATAAACAATCCTATCAATGCTTGGGCTATAAAAGCAGTTAAAGAACCTATCAATAAAACTTCTCTACCTAAATACATTTTATTATTTCTTTCTCTTTTTCTACGATATATAGTTAATAATTCTAGTCCAATCAATGTTGTAATGACTGTAAAGGCTAATAAAACTACTAAACCAAGATAACCAAAATCATAGGAATAGCCCATAGTTCCAGGAAGCATATAATCAATCAGATCTTTTTTTGTAGTTAAAAGACCAAAAAATATTGGGAAAGGAAGACCAAAAATTAGAATTAACTGCACTGGTAATGAAATATAACCATCAGCAAATCCTAAACCAGCTGATTGCCAATAAGTAGATTCAGGATTATGTCCAATTAAATAAGTATTGTCTAAAACCATTTTTATAGAACCTAATGAATTTTCTCCAATCCGAGCTACTCTAAGCAATGGAGAGAAGATTTCCATAGATAATATTTCAGAAACAATCTCTAATGCTACAAAACCACCAATTCCAATTCCTAAAAAGATAATAATTTGTTTTATTGATAATAATGATTTCTCTCTAAATGATTTAGATATTATTAAAAACCCAATGAATAAACCTGAGATCCATAACAATAAAAAGGATCTATGCATCCCCGCTCCAAATATTGTTATAAGAACTACAATCAATGTGAAAAAGATTTTTAGTTTTCGAACATTAACACCAGAATTTTCCATTATTTTTAAAGATGCAAATCCAGTTATAACAGTGAGTAATGCAATAGAACCATAAGTGTGTATAAATTCATGATGCCCAAGTGATAACAATAACAATCCGAGATCTACTCCAAATAGAAGAGCAAAACCAATAGATAAAATCAATGCAAGTAAGGTCACTATACTTAATGAAATAGGTGCTAAATTTAATATAAAGAACACACCTGCAAAAATTAAAATTCCTACTTCTAAAATAAATTGAAAATGATTTTCAGCTATTAGTGGCATATTAAAATTCCTAAATTCATATTATATGTTACTTAATCATCAACATTGAATTTGTTATATTATATTATCATTAAAATTTGATTAGATATTTATTTTTGTTTGTAAACATTATTTTAAATATAATCTTATATTATTTATAAATATCATCTTAATTTTGTTTCTATTTTTAAATATAAATATCTAATCATTTATATATTTTTAAATTTAATTTTTTATATAACCTAATAAATACTACAATAAAAATTTATTTAATAATAACAATCTTATTTATAATTATAAGACTTTAACATTCAGTTATTATTAAAAATATTATTTAAATTGTATTAATTTATAAAATACAACTATAACATGGATTATATAGATCATGAATAAACTATGATGTAATATTAAATAAAAAAAATTAATAACTTATTATGTCAAACTTTTCATTGAACTATAGTTTATAAAACTATATAAAATAAGTATTTTATTATTAAATCTATTGAGTTATTTAAATAGCTTTTGATTTAGATATTTGATAAGCTAATTTTAAAGACCTCATATAACCTTCAACACTTTGGTCTCGACTTGTGTCAATAAAAACATCATCAATTCCTAATGTAATGGCTCCATAACTATTCCAAGAATTAAGTAAAACTAATGACCTGAATATTATATTACCAACAGCACCATTAGGAGATAGTATCAAGTTATTTTTCTCTTTTATTGCTTTTTCTAAAAGAATAAAATAATTTTTTATTTCCACTTCATCTGAAATGAAAGTACTATTTTTAAAAACAATTATAAGTCCATTATAAAGCTTTTCAGCATTTTTAAGTGAATTATCAATCAAATTATTCCGTCCATAATCATCTTCTCTTCCAAAAGATAAAATAGCTATTTTAGGCTTTAAATTCATGGTTTTTAAAAATTGTGAAGCTTGAATAGCTAAATTTACTTTTTCATCAACAGAATCAGCTTCATCAATTCCAACAGGAGCCAATAAAAATTCATAATAGTTATTATTTCTTTCTTCTTTAATGTATGTTGCTCTATTTATTGGCTTATTATAATGTTCTCTTATCATTTTCATTATTGAATATGATGGAAGTGAACCTCTTACAACAGCATCAATCTCATTAGAAATAATTGATTCAAATAATTGTTTTTCTGATTCAACAACAGTAACTTCCAAATCGTTAATATTATTAATTTCTTTAACTGCTTTAAGAATATTTTTATTTTTACCAAGACCAGTCACAATTTTTATCATTTTTTTTTCAAACCTATAAATTCATTATTTAAATTAAATATTACAGTCATTTTGGAAAAGTCCTTAAATTTTGGATGATAAATTATTTAATTAAATTATTTAATTTCAAATATTACTTTATGAAAATCTATAATTTTAAATTTTAAATATATTTCAATTAATATAAATGATTTTAAATTATAATCATTTTAGAAAAGTTCTTTAATTTTGAATTATAAATTTTTTTTATTATATTATTTAATTTTAAATATTAATTTATAAAAATCTATAATTTTAAATTTTTAATTAATATAACTAATTTTAAATAAATATATTTTAAATAAATATATTTTAATAATATTTATTTTAAAAAAATTATTTATTAAGAACTTTATCAAAACCACCATAGCTAAATTATATTTTTATAACTTTAATTTTAAAAAATATAACAAGAAAGACATATTATTGATAGATTATAAATAATTGATAGATATTTATAATTAATAATCTTTATATTTTTTATTATTATAAAAAAGATTAAAAAAATAAAAAACTTGTTTTAATATAAGGAGGTAAGCTAATGAAAATTAAAGTTACTAAAAATGGTCCATATATTGTAAGTGGGAATGTTCCATTATATAAAATAAAATTTGTAGTTGATGAAAAAGGAAATCCAATAAAATATGGTGAAAAGGGAAAAATTAAAACTGATGAAAGTTACACTCTATGTAGATGTGGACACTCAAATAGTAAGCCATTTTGTGATGGTACCCATGCTAAGATTGATTTTGATGGGGAAGAATCTGCTACTATAGATATAAAAGATGTTTACTATGAAGATATTGAAAATGAAAATTTGAAATTGGTTGATCATTATATTTATTGTGATCATTCAAGATTTTGTCTAAGACATGGAGGTATTAGAAAATTAATTGAAGAAGACACCAATGAATCCAATGAAAAAGCTAAAGACGAAGCAACTAATTGTCCATCAGGCAGATTATTAATTTATGATAAGAAAAGTGGAAAATCAACCGAAGCAAATTTTGAAAAAGAAATTAATATGATATACGATAGTGGTCAAGATATTAATGGAGCAATTTGGGTTAAAGGTAGAATTCCCCTTGAATCTGCTAATGGAGAAGAATATAGTATAAGAAATAGAATGACTTTATGTCAATGTGGAAAATCAGGAAATAAACCTTTCTGTAATGGTAGACATTGGATTAGTGAAAAATTTCAAGAAAAATTCTTAAAAAAATGGGGTCTTTATTGAATCATGTAATAATAGCTATTTTATTTTAATATGGAGGATAATAAATATTCGCTCATGTGTACTTATCGTTGCAAAAGTTAATGCTTTTATGCTAAAATCCAAATTGTGAATTTCCATCCTCTCTTTACAGTGCCGAAATTTTAAATCATGAAAATATATTACCCTCTCAAGAAGCTTGTATGAACATGGTTCATAGTCTTCAATGGTCTTAAGGAGTTTAATGTCCAAAATGTAAAAATTATGAAATTCATGATCGTAAATTACCATTCAGAACCAAATGTTACTCTTGTAAATATTGTGATTCGAACTTTATGATCACACCTTGAATTTTCCAATTATATTGCACACACAACCAACAAAAAATGTTGAAATTTAAAGTAATGAAATTGAAAAATGAAATTAAATAAATATATCTGATTAAATGAAAATATGAAAGATATTAAAGCGATTAACAATAGAATAAATAATTTAGAAGCTTATGATTTAATAAAAAATATAGCGAATAATGTTTATAATAACTTAACATATATTCAAGAATCAATTAATTTAAAAGCTTATGGAAACATTAATAATGAATTATCAAATGGATTAAGACCTGATTTAAACTTTAATAGCAATAAAATTATGTGGATGTGAGATATAGTGGATGAATAAGTATTTATTAAGTTGATTGAGGAAAAATTTGATCATTTGGAGAGTAAAATAGATGATAGGTTCGAGTTACAAGACCAAAAAATCGACAAGAGATTTGAGTTACAAGACCAAAAAATCGATTATTTGAATAAAAAAATAATTAGTAATGAAAAAAGTTTAGAGAACCTTAAAGATAATCATTTGAACATTTAGAAAGGAATATGCATATATTAATGGGTGCTACTGGTGTTATAGTAGGAATAGTAACATCTATACTCATCAAAGTATTCTTCGGTTGAACTACTACGACCTAATGGATCGTGAATTCTTGGGACTAAGCAGTTATCTGTTTTTTATTATTGAGCTATCCCTGTCGAACCAACGGTTCACTATTAAGAATATTAACAGTTGCATTAACATCACGATAATGAACTTCATCTCATTGGGGACAAATCCATGGACGAACAGCTAAATCAATAAATTTGTTAATGTAACCACATTTATTGCATTGTGAGTTGATATGGATTAACAATTTCAAGTTTTTTATCATACCAAGCACTTTTATATTTGAGTTGTCTGCGGAACTCACCCCAATAAGCATGTGCAATACTTTGAAAATGAAAAAATGTTGACTCCTGACCAAAAAAGTGATAATATCAATATGTCAATTTTGATAATAATTTATTTCCGTGAACTTAATTTACGGTTCTCAATAATTTTAGTATTATTTTTTGACTACATAGGAGTTATAGTTATGTTTCCTTCTTTAGCTAATTCTAACATTTCAGAATTATTTTTTGACTACATAGGAGTTATAGTGGAATAAAAAAGTTTGTAATTAATCATTTATTTTTATTTGTTTAATTTTCAATAATTGTTTCTAATATTTTATTAAAGTATTAATTAATAAATTTAACTATTTTATTTTTAAAAACAAATAATATTATATTTTTATTCATGAAATTGATAATTTAAAGATATTTTTAAAAAACTCATTACTTAAAAACATTTTTTAGTTCAGTATAATAAAAATTTTTCAGTTTTTATTAAGATATATATATTTTTCTATTTTTACTAAATCGTAAATTACTTTATAAGAGGAATACATAAATTTATATGGTGATAAAAAATGAAGTTTGGTATAGAATTTGTTCCGAATGAACCAATTTATAAAATTGCGAGCCTTGTTAAATTGGCTGAAGATGTAGGTTTTGAATATGCCTGGATCACTGACCATTATAACAATAAAAGTGTATATGCAACCTTAGCTGTTATTGCTAGTGCGACTTCAACTATTAAATTAGGACCTGGTGTAACCAATCCCTATGTAAGAAGTCCTGCAATAACTGCAGCAGAGATAGCTACTTTAGATGAAATTTCAGGGGGTAGAGCAACCTTAGGTATTGGTCCTGGTGATAAAGCTACCTTTGATGCTCTTGGTATTGAATGGACTAAACCAGTCAGTACTATAAGAGATTCTGTAGAAACATTTAGAACCTTACTTTCTGGTGGGAAGACTGCTTCTGGAGCTCAATTAGGTGGAGTTAAAGCTATTCAAGAAAAAATTCCTATTTATCAAGGAGCTCAAGGACCTAAAATGTTAGAAACCGCTGGAGAAATAGCCGATGGTGTTTTAATTAATGCATCCAATCCAAAAGATTACGATGCTGCTATTCCTTTAATTAAAAAAGGAGCTGAAACTGCTAAAAAATCATTATCTGATATTGATGTTGGTGCATACACAGCAACTTCTATTGATAAAGATTCCACAAAAGCTGCAAATGCTGCTAAAATTGTTGTAGCTTTTATCGCTGCTGGTTCACCACCTCCTGTTTTAGAAAGACATGGCTTACCTGAAGGTATTAATAATAAACTCGGTGATTTAATTAGTAAAGGTGACTTTGGTGGAGCTATCGGCACAGTAGACGATGCATTACTCGATGCATTTTCCGTTGTTGGAACTCCTGATGAGTTTATTCCAAAAATTAAAGCTCTTGAAGCTGGTGGAGTCTCACAATATGTAGCAGGTTCACCAATCGGAGCGGATAAAGAAAAATCCATAAAATTATTAGGACAAGTTATAAGTAGTTATTAAACCTAATTTTTTTACTTTCTATTTTTTCTTTTTAATAAAATTCAAATAATTGATGTTCTAATCTTAAACTCATTAGCTACTTTATAAACTCTTCCATTAAGCTTTTTTTGATAAATCTTACTTAAATACTCTTTTCCTTGAAACATTTTAGCTGTTTTTTCATGAATTTCTGGATAATTTTCTTTTAAGAGACTTAAATACTTGACCTTACTATGATTAGTATTTTCTCCAAAAAGAGTTAAAGAACCAGGGAGTACATAATCAACATTATATTTTTTAAAATCAGAGAAAATTTTATTTAAAGAATATTCACTATCACTAAGAAATGGAAGAATAGGCATTAAAGCAACACCAACTAAAAAACCTTCTTTTTTTAATTTTTCAATTGCATTTAATCTCTTAGATGGTGGAGATGTCTTGTATTCAAAAATTTTAGCTATTTTATCATCTGTAGTAGAAAATGAAAATGTTATAATGGCTTTTAATTTACAAATTTCATCTTCAAAATCATGTTTAATTAATATGTCCTCTGGTAGAATAGCTGATTTTTGAATTTTCTTTAAAATATCTATATCTCTTAGTACAAGTTCTGACTTAGTAATTATATGGACTGGAAATTTAAATCTATTAATTATTTTAAGTATATCTCTTGTTAAACCTAATTCTTCTTCAATAGGCATATAACAATCACTTGCAGAACCTAAATTTATAATTGCTCTTTCACCACGGTTAGCTTTATTTTTTAATTGAGTTCTTAGTAGTTCATAAACATTGGATTTAACTGTTAAAGAACTTGTTTTATTAGCATACTTACTTCCATTAACATAGCAATAAGAACAATCAAATGAACAACCCATGTAAGGATTTAAAGTATAATCTTCCATGAAAAATGATCTTTCACCTTTTCTTTTATTTAAGACGGTTTTAACATTTTTCAATTCAAATGAATATTTCTTAGCTATTTCAGCCATTTTAAATTTCATAATCAAAAAATAGAAATGGATTTCAAATAATTATAATTAAAGAGTTATTGCAACTGTTTCATAAACATTATCAAGTTTTTCAAGTTCTTTTATAACATTATCAGGTACAGGATTATCAATTGTAAGAATCATAATAGCTTGACCACCTTTTACATCTCTTCCAACTTGCATTATACCAATATTAATATTATATTCTCCTAATTTAGATCCAATAGCTCCAATTGAACCAGGAATATCTTGATATCTTGCAATGAACATGTGTTCTTCTGGTTTAACATCCACACGATAATCATTTATTCTGATTATCCTTGATTCATACATTTGAGTACCTTCAATAGTAAAACTATCATTTTCTGTACTTGCTTTAACTCTAATTATAGAATCATAAGTCTCTGCATTGGATTGTCTACCTACAACCACATTAATATCTCTTGATTTTGCAATTGAAGGAGCATTAATAGTATTAACATGCCTATTTAATACTGGGCTTAAAATTCCTTTAAGAATGGTTCTTGTAAGCATTTCCTGATTTTCAATCTCTGAAAGTTCACCACAGTAAACTATTTCAAGAGTTTTAATCTTTTCTTTTGCAAACTGTGAAATGAATTTACCCAACTTTTCACTTAGCTTAAAATAAGGTTTAAGTTTTTGAAAAGTTACAGGATCAACAATAGGTAAGTTTAATACATTTTTAGGAGTTTTACCTTTAAAAACTTGTGTGACCTCATCAGCAGCTATTATAGCAGCATCTCTTTGAGCTTCTTGTGTAGATGCAGCAATATGAGGTGATAAAACAACATTATCTAAGTTAAAAAGTTTACTGCCTTTAGGAGGTTCATTTTCATAAACATCCAGTGCTGCTCCAGCTATTTCACCATTTTTAAGTCCATTGTATAATGCTTCTTCATCAATTATCCCTCCACGAGCACAATTAATAATAAAAGCACTATTTTTCATTAGTTTAAGTTCTTTTTCAGAAATTAAATGTTTTGTTTGAGGAGTTAAAGGAACATGTATAGTTATAACATCAGCTTCTTTTAAAACAATCTCAAGATCTGTTAATTCAACACCCATATCTTCAGCTACTTTTTCTTGTAAATATGGATCGTATACTATGGCATCCATTTCAAATGCTTTACATCTACTAACAACTTGAGAACCAATTCTACCCATACCTACAACACCAAGTGTTTTATTTCTAAGTTCATTTCCAAGAAATTTAGATTTTTCCCATTTTCCATCTTTAACAGATTTATCAGATACTGGTATTTTTCTTGCAACAGCTAAAATTAACCCCATTGTGTACTCTGCAACAGTGATTGTAGTTGATTCAGCAGTATTTACAACCATAACTCCTTTATCAGTGGCTGCATTAAGATCTACATTATCCACACCTACACCAGCTCTGGCAATTATTTTTAGATTATCTGCTTTATCAATAACATCTTTTGTTAGTTTAGTCCGACTCCTAATTATAATTCCATCATACTTATTAATTGTTTTAATCAAATCTTCATGAGATATTTTCGTGTCAACTACAACCTCAGCGACTTCTTTTAAATTATCAATTCCCTCTTCATCAATGGAATCTGCAATTAGTACTTTCATTTTTTTCACCATGCATATTTAATTATAAACATTATGGAAAAGTTCTTAAATTTTAAAATGATAATTTTTTTATAAAAATTTATAATTTTAAATATTACTTCATTAAAATCTATAATTTTAAATTTTAAATAGTATAAATATATTTTAATTAATATAAATAATTTTAAATTAATATTTTTTAATTTAATAATATTTATTTTTAAAAAAGTTATTTATTAAAACCTCTATCAAAACCACTATATAATTAAATAGTTTATTTTATTTATTTTTTAAAAATAATAATTTTAATTTTAATTTTAAAAATTGATTTTAATAAAAATTAAAAGTAATAGTTTTTGCAAAAATTTAAGTTTTATACTATAAATTAAAATTAATGAGAAATAAGCATTTTAAAAAGATTTTTATTATTTTTCTGACTCATGGTTGAATTCCATATCTCAGATCTTTGAAAATTATGCCATTTTTACAGTGCCCTTTTATATATGATATTTAAGAAGTGTAAATATTTGAATCTTCTTTTAATGATAAGCTTAACAGATATAATGGATACATTACATTAGAAAATTTATAATTTCCACTTTTAATAGGTCCATCAGATTCGATTATCTTTAACTTTTTAGCTCTTCTTAAAAAATCAGGGAAGACTTTTTTTTCATCACTATTTAAATATAAATCTTCAATATCTTTTTTTTTGAAATTGATTATCGTATGTTTCCCCATTTTTTGTAAAATGGATTTATATCTTGGACTTACAATAGAAGTATCTATTACTGGTTCTATGAATTTTTTACCTATTCTTAAACCAGCTTCAAATATTCCTCTATTTGCATCCTCATCATTAATTATATTATCTTGATCCTCCCAAAAAACAGAATCCCCTATTTCTTGCATGACCATAGGTAAACCTGTTGAAAAAGATATCATTTTATCTAAAGAATCCTTTTCACATTCCATATTAACTTTCTTAAAAGTATCTAAAAAAAACTCTAAAATCTCATTATCCATTAATCTATCCAATTCATAGTGCATGAATATTCTATTAAATGATGGATTAATATTATATAAATTTACTAATTTTTCTGGATATCCTAAAAGCATCATGGCCACATGGGCATTTTCTCTGAACTCTGTTGCCATAGTATCTGCAAAACTTTTATATCAATTAACAAATTCAGAGTTATCACTTAAACCATTAATATCATCAATTATTATAAATAACCCCTTTTTGTCAGGGAAGTTATCTATAAGATCTTTTAAAAAGAATGGAAAATTGTCTTTTAAATATTCGGATATTTCCTTATCTGGTTGAAATTCTATTTTCGTTCCAAAAACATCCACACTTTTAATATAGTATTTTGTATAATTAATTTTTTATATTAATTCAAAAAACTTTTTGCAAATTAATTTTTTTAAATATTAATATTTACTCTTTTAAATTTAATTTAAATAATTTAAAGAAATAAA
>JAITOM010000022.1 GCA_031289975.1 Methanobrevibacter sp.
GGAACATCAACAACCCCTCCAATGTTTACACCACAATGGCAAACATAAACTCCAATTTTTGGTTCTTCGTTTGATACATCTCTTTCTTCTGTCATTAAATCACCTTGTACAAGTTGTGATAATATCTAAAATTTTTATAAAAATTAAAATATTAGATAGTGTTATATCTGCCACAACAGTATATAAACTTTCCTATATTAATCTTAGAGTAAAATATATATATGATAAAAATTAAGCTTTTAAATCTAATAAAAATGATTTATATTTAATTATATATGCTCTATTAATATATAATATAAATTTAACAAATGAAAACAGTCCAATTAAAAAAAATAAGAGATTTGAAGTTTCTGTCAAATATGTTACTGATGAAATCATAATACTTTATCACAATAAAATATTAAGTCTGATAAAAAATCTTCAATCCACAAATATATAATCAATCAAAAGAAAAATATAAATATAAATATAAAGCTGTTTGATAATTCTAACATATTATCATTAATATTTGAGATCATCAGAGCATATAAATGTTTGATGTGAAGAGTGTGTCAAAAAGTGTGGAGGTTTTTAAAAATTTTGGGTTTTTATATAAATAAAACATGAAAATAATGATAAAACTACAAAAGTTTACACTCTCGGATGTGAAATCGAGAAAAAGAAAAGAAAAAAAAATATTATGTTATGACCCATAATGATTACAAACTATAAAATTGAACAGTTTTGTAATTATTTTGAGTTCTACCAGTTTTGTCAACACTTTTAGTGTTTCGGCTACAAAATACAATTTACCAAAAGCTAGGAGACCAGGACCAACCCCATCCCCAAGCATCTCCACGGTTAAAAGCACCTTTGTTACCATCGATCTCTATATAAGGATGATTATAGTTACATGGTTTGTGATCAGAGCTTATTTTGATATTAACATCGATACCACGGTAGTTAGGGTCAGGGAAATGGTTGTCAAGGTAAATAACAGCACGTTGATTCTTCCACCAGGCTACATGATCACCAAAGAAACTATAATGGGTTTCACCAGTAAAGTAAACACTCAACTTAGTGATTGTAACAGGAACAGGAACATTCTTATTAAGTTCACCAGAGCCAGAGTCAATACGACGCCAATTATCTTCATCGTTCATAACCTCAGCATCAATAACATAATTCCAATTCTTATCACCACCATTCATATCAACAACAATATGGGCATTACTACAAAGAACATTGCCGAAAGTATCGACATTAGCCATATAAGCAGCATCAACAGTAGAAACAGCACTGAAGACACTGAACAAAACAAAAAATAATAAAACAGATTTAAAACAGTTCATAAAAACACCTACAAAACATATTTATCCTTACTAATAGCAACAATCTGAGCATCAATCTGAGCTTCAAAAGTAGGATATAAAGCCTTTTCCATATTATTTAAAGCAATCAAATTATCAGTACTACTATAAAAGTTATTAAAAGTCTGTAAATTACTAGTAATCCAATAAGGACAACCACCAGAGCCACCATACATATCATAAGTATCTTTAATAGTTTGTAAGTAATTTATTTGACCTTGATAATTATTACGAAGACCATTAATATCAGAGTAGTTGAAAATACGATTATAACTGATAGATTTAAGAGTTTGGAGGTTTTCTATTTGACCATCAATCTTCTCATTAGCTAAACGCTTATCACTCAAAGCTAATTCAGTAGGTTGAGCAGCACCATTACGAATATTCTCCCTATAAGCTTTCTCAGCAGTAATACGGAAAGTCATAATATCAGCACTAATATACAAACGAGTAATCTTATCAAGTTTAACTTGTTGAAGAGCTAATTTAGCAGCCTTGAGAGCTATGATAGCAATATCTGTTGAAGACTTAACAGTGCCACCAATAACAGGAATAGCATTGAAAATGCTACCACTAACCTCAAGAGCATAAATAGTCCAATCAAGTTTAAGGATAACCTGATCAAAACTATACTCAGTTTCCTTAAGTGGTTCTTTAATAGTTTGATATTGTATCATTAAATTATTTAGCTGAGCATCATCAACATCATTAAAAATGGACCATAAACCTCCACCCCAATAATGAGTGCTATCATTAGAACGAGCTCTACTAACAACTTGATTATGAGCATAAACCTTATTAGCTTCGATCTGATAAGTAGTAAAACTACGTTTAGTATCGGTTTCAAGTTGATAACAGAAATTATTAACCTCAGCTAAAGTACCAACAGGATCACTCTTAACCTTATCAAGCAAACTCTCACGACTAGCCCAATCAGGAGTAGGAGGCTTAACACGAGCAGCATGAATGAATTGAGTATTACGGATACTTTGTTTAAAAACAGTGTAATTAACCAAATCAATTTTATCATCAGAATCAGTCAAAAACTGAGTCCTAAGAGTAAAATCATCATCAGGAGTATAAAATAAAGTACCGTTTAATATTGGATCTGTTAAGGATTTGAATTTAGGATCATAGAAATTATCATCGATATTATGGAAATTAGCTGGTTTACCGTAACTAATAGTGTATCTGGCATTACGAGGGTTACTAACATCCCCAGTGATGAGAATATAAGTAGGCTGGTTATCAAGGACAAGATAATCCATACATTCCTCAAAACTCATAGTAGTATCAGGAATAGAAGAATCAGAAGTAGCAAATACTTTAAATTTATTAACATTAGTTGTCGTGTTTGTAGGAAGTTGATTGTTATTACTTTTAATAACAGGATCATAAACAAGGGATTCTGCATTACAGAAAGAAAAAGAAGACATTAAAATAATTAATATTAAAATTAAGCCTTTCAATTTCACGGAGAATCCCACCCAAGTACATTCAAGTCATGATGTAGCTTGAACCTTATTTTTTTACAAAAATTACGTTTATTTCTATACATTTTATATATCACCTATATTTTTAATTTAATTTATTATACATGCTTATTTTTAATTTTAAGCATGTAATAAGCACCTAAAAATTTGTTAGATACTTATTACATGATTAAAAAAAACTTCTTTTTAGATAATAAAATGATAGTTTTTTATTATATAAATACTTTACTATTTTTATTTTGTGAATTAAAAATTTTATAAATTAAAAGTTTATTAAATCATTTGAATTTATATAAAAACTATTTAAAAAGCTTTAAATTAAATAAAATATATAAATATTCTTATAGATTAGAAAAAATCTCAAAAACTAAAAAGAAAAATGAAATAGATCAATAATCTAAAATATTTTTATTTAAGTTACATTTTAATTACTGGAAATTGAATTTCTGTTAGTAGTTCATCTTCTTCTACTTCATAAGGATTATTAAAATAAATTTCTTTTGGTGAACCAATAATATCATAATTATTTTCTATTGTAAAGTTAGCAAGATCTTTATAAGAGGTTTCAATGGTTTTATAAGATCCTTTATGGATTTTATATAAAACTTTATGAGCTAACAATTCAACAACTTGTATTTCACCAGTATTCCCATGATTATGACCTGTTAGTTCAGTATCTTCACTTACTTCAATCCCTACATCATAAATCATTTCATCAGGATTTGTATTTTTAGGACTTGTATAATAAATAGAAAAAGGATGACCTTTGATTTTAGCATCATTGTTTTCAAACCAACTTATTAATTTCGCTATAAGAACACCCATATCTTTAACATTTCCTTTATGATTTACTATAGCCATTTTTTGATCTTCTACATTTTTTTCTTTAATATCACACATTTTAACTTCTCTCTTTTAAATATCACTTTATTAAAATCTATAATTTTAAATAATATAAGTATATTTTAATTAATATAAATAATTTTAAATTAATATTTTTTAATAATTTTTAATAATATTCATTTTTAAAAAAGTTATTTATAGTCATTTTGGAAAAATTCTTAATTTTTGGATGATAATCTTTTTTATTAAATTATTTAATTTCAAATATTAATTTATAAAAATCTATAATTTTAAATTTTAAATAA
>JAITOM010000154.1 GCA_031289975.1 Methanobrevibacter sp.
ATAGTATTTCTCCAAACTTTTGTAACATTTATTTAAAAATTTTTATTAAAAATTATTCTTTAAATTATTCAAATTTTAATTTAAAGAGATATTAAACTTTTTTAAAAAATTTAATGATAATATATTATGGTAATAAAGTTAAGAGAAATACTATCATATAAATTTTTTTTATAATTTAAATAATAGTTCATTTTTTAAATTGATAGTATAAAAATTAATTAAATCTTAATATATCAAATGAAAATTTAAATATTTTTAAAAATAAATATAATCTATTTATATTAATAAACATTTAATTATAGTAGCGAATATTTAATTAATGATAATTTAATGACTATAGTAGTTCGATTATTTGAGTAGAGAATATTTTGCCGGGATAGTCTAGCCTGGTAAGGCGCAAGACTGGAAATCTTGTGAGGATTTTCCTCGCCTGGGTTCAAATCCCAGTCCCGGCGTTTATTATTTATTTAAATGTATATCATTAATTTATATTATTATTTAATAATAAACCTAAATTCTTTATTATAATTATTATGTACTTTTAATTCATATTTGATATAAATTAATTTTATTGTATATTATCATTTTAATTTGATATAAATTTAAATATTATATGTATTTTTAAAAAAGTAATTAATAGCTTTTAAAAGTAATTAATAGCTTTTAAAAGTAATTAATTGTAAAAGCTGTGTTTTTTAGATATTATCTATTAAACATTCGAATCTACATGTCTTTGTAGATTTGCTCTGATAAATGGAGGTTATTTAATGGAAGACGAATTTAAGTATTTAGTACGTATTTCAAGAAAGGATGTCAATGGAAATAAAACCATTAAGCATGGTTTAACTGACATTAAAGGTGTTGGATTGTCTTTATCAAGAACTATAGGAATTAGTTTAGGTTTTGATTTAGATTCCAAAATTGGTTACATCTCTGATGATGATATTGTAAAAATTGAAAATTTATTAAAAGATCCTAAAAAATTTAATATCCCTGATTGGATGTTAAATAAACGTGAAGATTATACTACTGGTGAAACTTTTCATTTGATAGAATCTGATCTTGCCATGAGTTTAAGAGATGATTTAAATAGAATGAGAAAGACCCGAAGTTATAAAGGAAGAAGACATGAACTTGGATTACCTGTTAGGGGTCAAAGAACTAAATCTACTTTTAGAAAAGCTTCATCTGTAGGTGTAAGACGTAGAAGAGGTTAATTTAGAAGAGGTTAATTAATACTTAATTTAGTATATGTTATCCTTGAATTTAATAACTAATTTTTTAATTAAAATATGTTTTATCTATTTTTATAAATCTATTAAGGAGAATTATTTATGGGACATCCAAGAAAATCAAGAAAAAAGTATGATACTCCACCTCATCCTTGGAATGCTGAAAGAATTAAAGAAGAAAACAAATTAATGTTTAAGTATGGTTTAAAAAATAAGAAAGAGCTTTGGAAAGCTGATACCCTTGTTAGAAGATTTGGTAGAGATGCAAGATACCTTCTTGGGTTTTCTGCTGATCAGAATGATGAGAAAAATAAATTGTTAGGACATTTAAATCGTGTAGGTGTTCTTGAAGAAACTGCTAAGTTAGAAGATATTCTTAACTTAACAATTGAGGATATTTTAAGAAGAAGATTACAAACTGTTGTTCATAGTAAAGGTTTAGCACGAACAGCTAAAGAAGCGAGAATGTTTGTTGTTCATGGACATATAGCTATGAATGGGAGAAAAATTGACTCCCCATCTTATGTAGTTAAAAGAGGAGAGGAAGAATTCATTGATTTCTATCCATCCTCTCCAGTAGCTAAACAATTTAAAGAGAATAATCCTATTAATAATAATGTGGAAAATAGTTAAATGGTGTTTTTATGGCAAAAAATGAGAAATGGGGAATAGCTAATGTTTATTCTTCCTTTAATAATACTATTATAACTGTTACTGATATTACTGGTGCAGAAACAGTTTGTCAATGGTCTGGTGGAAGGGTTGTTCGTGCTGATAGGCAGGAATCATCTCCTTTTGCAGCTATGGAAGCAGCTAATCGAGCAGCTAATGATTCTAAAGAAAAAGGTTTTGTTGGTTTGCATATAAAAGTAAGAGCTCCTGGAGGAAACGGACCCAGAAGTCCAGGACCTGGTGCTCAAGCTACTATTCGTGCTTTAGCTCGTGCTGGAATTAAAATTGGGAAAATTGAAGATATTACTCCTGTTCCTCACGATGGTACTGGAAGACCTGGTGGTAAAAGAGGAAGAAGGCTCTGAATAGAGACTTTTAAATTAAATCAATGATTTTTTTTAAATTTCTTTTAGAAATAGCTTTCTTTTAGAAACAGTGAAAATTAAAAATTTTTAGAAATTTTAACACAAGTTTAATGGGAATGATATATGATGGAAATTGAAGTCAAAGAAAAAAATGATAATGAAATGATTTTTATTCTTAACGATGCAGATGTAGAATTTGCCAATGCTATACGTAGAATTGGAATGATGGAAGTTCCTAAAATAACTATTGAATATGTAAACATTATTAAAAACGATTCATCTATGTTTAATGAGGTTTTAGCTCATCGTTTAGGTTTAATTCCTATAGTATCTGATAATGAAGCTATTGAATCGTTAATTCCTAATGAAGATTGTGATTGTAAAGATGATGAGAATAATACAAATGGTTATTGTTCTAAATGTAGTGTTTCTTTCACTTTGACTAAAAATACTCCTGGAATTGTTTATTCTAAGGATTTACATTCCAATGATCCAGAAATAAAATCTGTCTATGATACAATTCCTATTCTAAAACTTAAAGAAGATCAGGAAGTTGAACTTGAAGCAGTAGCTATTATAGGTAAAGGTAAAGAACATGCTAAATGGATGCCTACCACTGTATGCACATATAAACAATATCCTGTAATAACCTTTAATGATGAAAAGGAATTATCTAATGATGTTGTTGAAGCATGCCCAAATAATATTTTAAAATTAAATAAAAAGAATAAAAAACCTACATTTCAAAATATTGAAAATTGTACCTTATGTAAAGCTTGTGTAAGGGCAAGTGAAAATGATGCTATTGATGTGGGTCATGAAAAGAATAAAATTATCTTTAAAATTGAGACTGATGGATCAATGACTCCTAAAGAGGTTTTATTAAGTGCTTGTGATGTTTTAAATAGTAAAGCTGATAAATTTATTGAATTTTTTTAGAGGAGGAATAATTAATGGGAAAACGAATTAATAAAACCAATCCTAATCTTGTTGAACTTATAAGAACTCTTAAGGATAAGTATGCAGTTGAAGGTTCGGCTATTTGGAAAGATGTTGCTAAAAGACTTGAAAGAGCAACTCGTAGGAGAGCAGAAGTTAATTTATCTGCTATTAATAGATTTTCTACTGATGATGAAACTGTTTTAATACCAGGTAAAGTTTTAGCAGCTGGATCTTTAGACCATAAAGTTAAAGTTGCGGCTTTAAACTTTTCAGAATCTGCTAAGGAGAAAATTGAAAATATTGGTGGAGAATGCATATCCATTAAGGATATAATAGAAATAAATCCTAAGGGTAGTAATATTAGGATATTAGAGTAATAATATAGGTGTTATCATGATTATTGATGGAGAAGGTCATGTATTAGGTAGATTAGCAAGTGTAATCAGTAAAAAACTTCTTGAAGGAGAAGAGATCATTGTTTTAAATGCTGAAAAGATTATGATCACAGGATCTAAAGATTGGATTTATGCTAAATATAAACAAAGAGTCGATAGAGCAAGTATATCTAATCCTCGTGATTTAGGACCTAAATATCCAAGAAGACCTGAGGATATATTTAGAAGAACAGTTAGAGGAATGTTGCCTTATAAAAAATCTAAGGGAAGAACTGCTTATAAAGGTTTGAAAGCTTTTATTGGTATTCCAAGAGAATTTAAAGAAGTTGAAACTTTTAATATACCTCAAGCACAGTATAAAAATCTTAAAAAAGGTATTGGATTGGGTGAAGTTTCAAAACTTTTAGGTGCTAAATTTTAATTTTAGGAGTAAAAACTATGACGAAAGTTATTCACACAAGTGGAAAAAGAAAAACAGCTATTGCAAGGGGAACTGTTAAGGAAGGTAAAGGAAGAATTAGGATTAATAAATCTCCAATTGAACTTTACTCTCCAGAGTTAGCAAAGATGAAATTACAAGAACCTTTAATATTGGCTGGTGATATTGTAGATAATTTAGATATTAATATTAAGGTTTTTGGTGGTGGAGTAATGGGACAAGCTGAAGCTGCTCGTATGGTCATTGCAAAAGGTTTAGTTCAATGGACTCAAGACATGGATCTTAAAGAAAAATACATACAATATGATAGAACAATGTTAGTAGGAGATCCAAGACGTTCGGAATCTAAAAAATATGGTGGTCCTGGAGCTCGTGCCAGAAAACAGAAAAGTTACAGATAATTTTTTATTTATTTAAAATTCTTTAATTATTTATATAATAATGGTATTATATTTGAACTAATTATTACAACATTTAAAATTTTTTGTGCGACAGGATAGGGTCTCTATTCTTCATTAATTCAGTGAAATATTGTTAAATATTTTAATTCCAGTTATATGGGATTTTTTCCCCATAAACTCTTAAATAAATGATTAGTTAAGAGGTTGCATGATGGAAATATCTAATTAACTATAAGTATCCATATAGTTAAGGGCTAGAGAAAGAATGACAAGGCTAACGATAAGTGAACAATTATAAGCATCGTTATTATAAG
>JAITOM010000206.1 GCA_031289975.1 Methanobrevibacter sp.
AATTAAATTAAATACAGATATCATTATATTAGTAAATAATGCAAATATATCTAAAATAATTATAGCTATTTTCAATTTAACTTAATTAAAAATTTTGCAGTGTGTCATGTGCATGAGCCAACAAGAATTATATCATAATTCGCACTTTTAACTAAAATTTATTATTTGTTAAAAATAGGAGTGTAAAATTAGGATGGAAATTCACAATCTGGAATTTGGGTTTTTAGCAGAAAAAATTTAGGACATATACATGTCATTAAACTTTTATCCTATGTTTTTAATTTTTCAATTGTAAAAATCCATGCTAATTTTACAGTGCCTCATAATAACTATATATCATAATAATATATACTATTGTAAAAATATATTGAATAATCTTTTTAATTAATTTTTTATAGATATAAAATTTTTAAGAACTTTTAATCCGAAATTCCCACTTTTTTCTGGATGGAATTGTGTGGCAAAAATATTATTTTCTTCTACTGATGCAGTAATATCAATCCCATATTTAACAGTACTTGATATTATATCATATTCGGGTACTCCATGAAAGGAATGTATAAAATAGAAATATTTTCCATCCAAACCATCCAAAATTTTAGATTTTTTAGTTAATTTAAGACGATTCCAACCCATATGAGGGATTTTTTCATTTTCTGGAAGTTTTTTAACCTTTCCTTTAAAAATATTTAGCCCTTTAATTCCAGGATTTTCATCACTATAATTAAATAGAAGTTGTAGCCCCAAACAAACTCCTAAAAATGGTTTATTATTAATATGTTCTATAATCAAGTCTTTAAAATCTTCAATATTTTTCATTGCTGATGCGAATGCTCCAACACCAGGAAGAACCAGATATTTAGCATCAGCAATTTCTTCTACATTGTTTGTTATTTTTGGTTTCACACCTATTTTTAAAAATCCGTTTGAAATGCTTTTAAGATTTCCACTTCCATAATCTATAACTGTAACCATTTTTATCAATTCACCTTTTTAGCTTTTTCACTTTTTTAATAAAATTATAAAATCGATAAATTTCACAATAACTTATGTTCCTGATTATTATCTAAATCTTCATTTATCCAATTAATCATTGTTTTAATCATAGTTCCAAAATTAGAATCCACAATTTTATCAACACCTAATGTTTTAGAATGAGCATCTAATTCAGCAACCACATAATCATAACCTAAATTTCTCAGTGGTTCTACAAGTCGTGGCCCATCAGTAACAGCTATTGATTTCAAATTTAAATTTTCAATTTTAAGAGCATGAGGAACACCAGCAACCACAAGTAAATCAAGATTTTTATTTTTTAAATATTCTTCTGCAATGTCTGCGGTGACTGGATATTCATCTAAACCACCAGTAATATAATCTATTTCCACCCCATTATTTTTCAATTCTTTAACAATATTTCTTGCATGATTTCTTATTCTTGGAAGACCTATATTTTCATTTAAGTTAGCAACAATCAATGGTTTATTATTAGGATTTACTTCTTTGTAGTTGAAATTTAATATGTCTGAAAATAGATAGGAAGTTTCTTTTTTAGAGTTTAGGAGAAATCCTACTTTTTTATCATGTTTAATAGCTTCAACAATTATTTTAGCTATTTTTTCTTTATCGTCCCCATAGGAAGGTTTAATATATTCTCCTTGAGCCATACCTCGTGTTTTTTCAATTTTTGTAGCTAACTTCAGCATTTTAATTTGACGATCAGATTCTTCCTCACTAATAATCCCATATTTCACTGCTGACTCTAAAACAGCTATTGCTCCTTCAGTATTATCTCCTTCTCCAAAGCCACCATGAGATTCAACAGGTAAAACAATAGAATCAATGTTAGCTTTTTTTATCACATCTTTTAAGTTTTCCCCTATAATCATACTGGCACAGGTTCCAACAATCCCAACTAATTCTGGTTTAAACATTTCTTCTGATTTTTTAAGAACATCTTTAAGTTTTTCACCAGCACCAAAAACAAAATCGGTTTCAGCCATGGCACTGGTTAAAACCCTAACACCATCTTCTTCTAATAGACGCCCCGTACGAAAACAACATCCATGAGGACCATGAAGAATTATAACATCCGCATTAAGGTCTCTTAATGTATAAAGTGAGGCCGCTATGGGGCTTGGTCTTGGGTGCATTTTTTATCTCTTAATTATTTTGTAATATTTTAGTTATAGTAGTTTTGATAAAGTTTTTAATAAATAATTTTTTTAAAAATAAATATTTTTAAAATATATTAATTTAAAATTAATTATATTAATTTAAAATTAATTATATTAATCGAAATATATTTATATTATCTAAAATTTAAAATTATAGATTTCTATAAAGTGATATTTGAAATTAAATAATTTAACAAAAAAATTTATAATTCAAAATTTAAGAACTTTTCCAAAATGACTATAATCAAAAAATAATATTAATATTGTTGGGAACCATAAATTAAGCTTACAGAATTAAATTATTATCAAAATTGACATAATTGATATTATCACTTTTTTGATCAGGAGCCAACATCTTTACACTCTTAAAATTATTCCATTTTTTTATATTGCCTTTTTATTATTACTCTTTAAATGATAATCTAATAGAAACTATATTAATTATGTTAAGATAATCGATTAATCTTTCCAACCATTTTCTTTAAATTTTTTCACAGCATTTTTAAAAACATCTTTATTTAGTTTTAATTCAATTAAAATTTCAAAATAATCTGAATTGTATCGATTTGTGATTATTCTAACTAAAAAATTAGAAAATTCTTGAATACTATTTAAAACATTGAATAAAGATTTGTTATTTATAATTCCTTTTAGCATTATTTCAGGATTAAATAATGAATAATTTGGATTAATAATAATTAAATTTCTTCTTTCCTCAACTTCCACTATTTTATCTTCATCAACAATTTCAGAGTCATTATTTTTTAATTCACTATATTTTGTTCTATTATTCCTTTTAGACTCATCTATCTCTTCTTCAAAATATTCATCTGATATTTTTGTGTTTGATTTATCATTTTCAGATGATTTTGAGTTTCTTAAATTATTAATACATTTCTCTTCTTTTTTATAATTATCATTGTATTTACTTAAAAATTCATTAATCTTATTTTCAGAAGCAAAAATATATTCGGAATTCGCATGATTTAGTTTAATTAAATCATTATCTTGTAATGTCCAAATATTGCTGTTTAATTCAAATGTATCATAATGTTTCTTTATACTTTCTAAAGAAAATTTTTCATCAATATTAACAATGTTCATTAATTTTTTTAAGTATTTTACGGCATTAACTTTTTTTGAACATTCTTTACAAAATTTACTAAATCCATCTTCTGTTTTATCACTTTCATAAAATTTTGAAATAGGTAGATTTTCACTACATAATGGACATTCCTTATTAATCTTTTTTGTAGGATTATTATTTATTATGGGATTTTCTTTTTCATTTAAAGCTTTGGTAGTGTTTTCTTCTATAAATTGATTTAAATCTTTGTTGTTTTTAAGTGAATATGTGTTCTGTTTTTTGTTTTCATTTATTAAATCATGTTCAATTAAAGTCCAAATATAATCTTGTATTTGTATCATATTTAAATCTAATGATTTTAAATCTTCTTTTTTAAATTCTTTTTCTGGATCAATATGATTTAATAATTTTTTAAGTATTTTAATAGCATAAGTTTTTCGAGAACATTTTTTACATATACTGTAATTTTCAGGTAGTTCTATGCCACACACTTCACATTTAGATTTATTTTCAAGTTTTTCTATTTCCTGTTCTAATTTCTTCTGCTCATGTTTTTCTTCTATTTTTATTAATTTTTCCTGTTCTAATTTCTCCTGTTCTTGGGTTTCTTCTATTTTTGTTAAATTAATAAAACTTTCTTTTCTTGAAAAGATTGATTTTATTTCCTCTAAAACTTTGTTTATGTTAATTATTAAATTATCATTAATTTGATAAAATATACCTAAATTAAGATACACACTTTCATTATTTTCATAATAATTTATTATATCCTCTTTATTTAATGAAGTCAACTCTTTTTTTAGATCTTTATCTCTAAATTTTAAATAGTCTGATTTAACTAATATATTGATCTGATTTTTTTCATCTTTAGCAAATTTAGCGACTGTTTCACTTTTTTCAACATTTTCTTTATCAAAATCTAAAACTAAAAAGTGTTCAGAATCAGAAATATCTTCATTATCATTCCTTTTTCCAAAAATGTAAACAAACCTATTTAGAACTTCAGTTCGTGAAAACCATATACTGCTTTTTTTGGAATAGTATATTGATGGAGTGCTAAACAATAATTTACATTTGTTGTCATGATATATCCTATAATCAACTCTTTTATTTTTTATTTCAGGAAAATAAAGAAGCAAAAAATAGAAAAAAGATTCATCTGCACTTTCAATATATTTTTCATTATTAATTATTCTTAAAGTCATATAATCATTAATCCAATATTAAATTCAATAGGAATATATCATGTTTTTGTGTATAATGGTTTTGATAAAGTTCTTAATAGATAAATATTTTAAAAATAAATATTTTAAAAATAAATATTATTAAAAGATATTAATTTAAAATTATTTATATTTATCGAGGGTGTCAAAAAGTATGGAGGTTTTCATATTTTTTATCATCATTTTCACGATTCTACAGGAGAGTCTATATTTTCTTTTATGAAGATTCATTTAATCAGTATCGTGTAAAATTT
>JAITOM010000207.1 GCA_031289975.1 Methanobrevibacter sp.
AATAATCGTCCAACATGAATAATTGTGGTTGAAATAAATATTATATTAAAAAAGGCGGATCAAATGATTAAAATGTAAGATAACAAAAGATTTAAGCAAGAATAAAATTAGAGGTTGACAGCAGTGGGTGTTTAAGATTGTTTTTGGACGTGTCACATCAAAGAAATTATTAGAAGATTTTCTTGAAAGAATACTTAATATGAAAGTTGAAATAGCACAAATTGTTAATAATGAGATAATCCGAGAAATATGGATGCTAAAACTTCAATTTTGGATTTAATCATTATAACAAAAGATAGACATATAATAACTATTGAAATCCAAAATAAACATATTGTGGGAATGGAAATGAGAGTAAAATATTATTCTGATAAATTAGGTTCTATACTGCTTGAAAAAGGAGATGATTACACTAAATCTCAAAAAGTGATTTCAATAGCAATATTAAATCACAAACTTTATAAGCAAAAAAAGATAAATATAAGCATAAATTTAAAATATTAAATGAAGAAGATCAATCTATCTATGATGATAACCCCTTAGAGATAATCATCTTTGATAAAATGAAAAAAAAGAATTATAATCTCAATAATCCTATGGATCGTATTTTCATGTATCTATTCGGATTATTAACTGATGATGAACTTAAAACAGTGAGAAGTAAAGATAATTTAATAAAAAGAGTAGAGGAGGCTAAAAATATGATTTCAAAAAGTAAAGAAGCATATGATTTCAAAAAGTAAAGAAGCTGAAATTTTAAAAATAGGAATTGAAAAAAGACAATGGATGAACAAATCCGTTTGAAAAATGCAATGAAAGCTGCAAAAAAGGAAGGTATAAAAGAAGGTGAAGAAAAAGAAAAAATCAATTTCGCTTTAAAATTGAAAAATAAAGGTTTTACATTGGAAGAAATTAGTGAAATAACTGAGTTATCATTTGATAAACTAAAAAATCTAATTTTAAATACTTAATACTTCTTAAATAATTAAAAAGATAGTATTATTTTTAAAAATGGTGAATAAACTATCTTAAATCTAAATAAATCTTCAACAACTGTAGGAAACAATCCTATGTAACCTTTTTTTAGAATATAGATCTTAAATTTTTATTTATGAAACTTTAACAGTTCTAAGAAAATTAAAACAATCAGATGAAACATTGAAAAGAAGTTATAAAAATTTAAGAACATTAAAAAGAATATCAAAATAAAGGAGTTAATACATGCAAAAAAATAAAACAAAACTATCAAATGAAGATATGGGATCCATTAAAATTAATGAAAAGTTAAATGAGTATAATAAAAAATATAATGGAAACCTAAAGAATTTAACATCTGAAGAAATAGAAGATTATAAAAAAATGATAGGTGAATTATTTGAAGATGAAGCTGGTTATTGGTTAACTAATATACCCCCAGAAATAGCAATAGAAATGGTAGAAGACTTTAAAACAGGGAAAATAGAGAATATACCTGAATATGTTAGTAGATATGGATCATTTTGTAAAGAACTGAAAAAAGAAAATGTTGATCCTATAAAAATCACATTACAATATCTTGTACAGTATAGAAAAATGAAGACTCCAAGATGGAAAATTAAAAAAGGTGCTAATAATCCAAATATTGGTTTAGCAGCTCCAAACTTATTAAAATTAGTCAAAAATGTAGCAAAGGAAGTAAATAATCCAATATATGAATTAAATAATAATAAATTAGGAATTAAAGTAAATACTGAACTTAAACAATATTATACTAGTTTAAAAAATCCAGACACGTTATATAAGGTTAAACCCGCAAGATATTTTTTAAATAAACATAATGAAGCTGAATCAACAGAAAATAATAAGACCATAAGAATATATCCAAGATTAAAGTATACTTCAGTCTGTTTTATGGATTATGTTAAAGAAAAATTCTTATTTTAAAAATGTCACGACCATTTAATTATTTTTAAAAATATGAAAATATAGAAAAACATGAAAATAAAAATGAAGTATAATTATTAAATTTTTATAGTCATTTTGGAAAAGTTCTTAAATTTTGGATAATAATTTTTTTTGGATAATGATTTTTTTAGTAAATTATTCCATTTCAAATTTTAA
Source organism: Methanobrevibacter sp. (assembly GCA_031289975.1). GTDB lineage: Archaea > Methanobacteriota > Methanobacteria > Methanobacteriales > Methanobacteriaceae > Methanovirga. The sequence goes on from JAITOM010000207.1 coordinate 2,101, forward strand.
TTTATAAAAATCTATAATTTTAAATTTAAATATACTCATTTTGGAATGGTTCTTAAATTTTGGATGATAAATTTTTTTATTAAATTATTTAATTTTATATATTAATTTATAAAAATCTATAATTTTAAATTTTAAATGATATAAATTTATTTTAGTTAATATAGTTTATTTTAAATAAATATATTGTAATAATATTTATTTTTAAAAAAGTTTATTTATTAAGAACTTTATCAAAACCACTATAATATAAATAATATTTTAATTAATAATAGATAATTTTTAATAAATATATTTTAATAAATATATTTTAATAATATTCATTTTGAAAAAAATTATTTATTAAAAACTTTATCAAAACTAATATAATTAAAAAAATTATAATTATTATTTTTAAAAATGGAGAATTAATTCTCCTAAGCTGAAAATAAATTTTCAACAATAAAAAGATAAAAATTATTATTTAAAAAATTAATTTAATATTATTTATTTTTAAAAATAAAATAGTTAAATTTAATAATTTAACAAAATATTAGAAAATATTATTGAAAATTAAGCAAATAAAAGTAAATGATTAATTACAAACATTTTTTATATCACTATATTTATAAAATTAAAATAATCATAGCTAAAATTAAAATAATCAAAGATTTCCTAAATGAGAAATCCATTATAATCATGTTATAATTTAAATAAATTAATGAAGAAGATAAAAATGAAAATAGGAATGGCACATGGAGCAGGTGGAGAGGTCATGACTGATTTAATCTCCGAAACCATACTCAAAAACATCACTAAAAAAAGTGTTAATGGGGGAATTGGTTTAGATGCATTGGATGATGGTGCAACAATACCTTTAGGAGATAGTGAGATCGTTATTACAACTGATGGACACACAATTAATCCTTTATTCTTTCCAGGAGGAAATATTGGTCGAATATCAGCTGCAGGCACAATAAATGATGTATCGGTTATGGGAGCTAAACCATTAGCTATTACAAATTCTATGATTATTAAAGAAGGTTTTAATATCGATGATTTAGATAAAATAATTAAATCTATGAATGAAACATGTGAGGAAGTTGATGTTGGAATAATAACTGGAGATACAAAAGTCATGGAGCAGGATAAACTTGATGGACTGGTAATTGTAACATCTGGTATTGGAATTGTTGAGAAAGGAAAAGCTATTAAAGATTCTTCTCTTGAAATTGGAGACAAAATTATTGTTAGTGGAAGTGTTGGGGATCATGGAATGTCTTTAATGGCTTTTAGAGAGGGATTTGAATTTGAAACAGATTTAAAATCTGATGTTGCACCTGTTTGGGGAATTGTTAGTAAGAGTCTTGATGTTGGTGGAGTAACAGCTATGAAAGACCCAACAAGAGGTGGTTTAGCTAATGCCATTAATGAAATGGCTAAAAAATCAGGTGTTGGTGTTTTGCTTCAAGACGATTTAATTCCAGTTAAAGAAGAAGTAAAAACAATTTCTGATATGTTGGGAATTGATCCTTATGACGTGGCAAATGAAGGTAAAGTTTTAATGGGTGTTAAATCGGATTTAGCTGATGAAGTTCTTAAAGCCATTAAAAAAGATAGGTATGGGTATGACAGCGAAATAATTGGTGAGGTTATTGAAGGTAGTATGGTTTTAGTTGAAACTCCTGTTGGAGGAACACGAATTTTAGAAGCTCCAATAGCTGACCCTGTTCCAAGAGTTTGTTAAATGAAATTATTGGAGGTTAAATCATAAAAGTATTGTGTTCAAGTGAGCAATCTCTTCATCGTCCTGAAGTATTTAGATGGAGAGAGCGAATGAAATTATTAAATCCACTGGGTGATTTTATTGTTATTCTCCCGTGTAGTATGAGAAAACCTTATTCAACATCGAAATCCCATCAAATATTTAGAAAATATAGCAAACACTATCAAGAACTAATCATAACTTCTCCTTTTGGAATTTGTCCAAGAGAATTGGAGTCAACATTCCCAATACAATCTTATGATGTTCCAATCACTGGTAGTTGGAGTTTTGAAGAGAAAAAAATAGCTGGTGAGCTTCTTAAAGATTATTGTATGGATAAAACTTTTGTTGCTAATGTTTCTGGGGGTTATGAAGAAGTTTGTAGGGAGTATCTTGATGATTGTATATACACTTGTAAAGATGGGAAACCAACATCTTTTGAATCAATTAATAATTTAAAAGAAGAACTTAAAAAATTTCCAAGGTTGAATAAAAGAGATAGATTGTTACATGAATTAAGGTCAATAGCTATTTATCAATTTGGAGAATGTGGAGATAGATTTATTCCTGATGATGTTTCCATAAAAGGAAGATACCATAAAAAAATTTTATCAAATAAAGAGCAAATAGGGCTTTTAAATGCAGATACAGGATTATATTCTTTAACTCTTAAAGGTGGTGAGATATTAAAAGACCAATCTATTAAAGTTGTTGAAATTAATTTTGATTTAACTACAAATTCACTGTTTTCTCCTGGTGTTGAAAAAGCGGATGATAGTATTATTCCTAAAGATGAAGTGGTCATTATTCGAAATGATGAGGTTGTTGCTGTTGGGAGAGCTGTTTTATCTGGTAAGGAGATGGTAGAAGCAAGTAAAGGAATAGCTGTTAAACTACGTCAAAGAGTAAAATAGGATGATAATTAGTTTAAATTTTAATGAACAATGAATTTAATATCTTCTTCTTTAATAATTTTAATTATTTCATCTTGAATTATATTAATTAAATTATCAAAATCATTTAAATCATAGAAAATTGAATTTTTAGATTTAAAAAGTTTCTTAAAAATCAATTCTCCAACCATATCATCAAAACCATTTTCAAGTTCAATGATCCTTGATTTTTTATTTTTAAATGGAGATTCAACAACTTTATCTAAGTCTCCATCGGTTATTCCTATAATTGGAATGTTAAATCTGTACAATATATCCGAGGATACAAGACTTGTATCATCTCCAACCGTAATAACCAAATCAGAATCTTTAAAACTATAAACATCTTCACCATTATGATTTAAAAGAGAAACCTTAAATGAATTAGTCTTGGCATGCTTTAATATTCTTGCTTTAACTTTAGATGTGCGAAGTAAACCTGTTTTTACTATAACTTTATTTAAATCAATTTTTGATAATTTTTCCACTCCGTGCTTCTTTATTTCACCACCGATCATATCAGTGATGTAACCATTCTTAGCTATTAAAATTAAATCTTTTGAAGTAGATTTTCCAACCACAACACCATTTACAAATATGTTTTCATTGGGTAGAACACCTTTAATACTCCTATAAACAATGTCTTGATTAAGGGTATTAGCTATTTCTATTGGATAATCAGAATTCAAATAGCTATTATACAAATTTAAATGCTCTGGAAAGTGTTTTTTTAGTATTAATTCTGGTTTTACAATACTTAAATTAAAATGTTTAGCTATTTTCTTAGTAATATCTTCTAAATCATTTTTATTCCACCTAACAATTGTTCCATCATCTTCTCCAGGTCTTTCAATCTGAATAAAAGAAGGAGTTTTCCAATTATTTTTAATGAATGAATTATTAAAAACCTTAAAACCAAAGCTATGACCAGTTATATCTGATTTTCCATAGTTTATTAAGAATATTAAATCCATATCACTTTTTTTAAGAATAGCTATTGATTCACTTGGAAGTCTTTTATGATTAATATCTATAACATTCTCTAACGATGCATCAATAACAGCTGTTCGTCCCATAGTCCCACCTAAAATAGCTTTAATCTCACCATATTCAAATAAGAAATTTATGATGCTGATTGCAAAATTAGAATCTATAATTTTAGGACCATGTACAACAATCCCAATCTTTAAATCTTTTTTCAAATAAAACCCCCTAATTATTAATTAGCTTCATATATTTTTTATATATTTTATGTTTATTTTATTGTATTATTATTTAATAATAAAATTGAAGTTGTAGAATTAATTTCCCTTAAATTGATATATAGTCATTATGGAAAGTTCTTAAATTTTGAATAATATTTTTTTTTATTAAATTATTTAATTTTAAATATCATTTTATAAAAATCTATAATTTTAAATTTTAAGTAATATAAATTTATTTTAATTAGCATAAATAATTTTAAATTAATATTTTTTAATAGTATTTATTTTTAAAAAAGTTTTTTATTAAGAACTTTATTAAAACCAGTATAATATAAAATAACTTTATTCTTTTATTAAAAAATTTGTAATTAGAGAAAGAAAGCTTTTAACTACTTTTTAAATCTTTTAATTATATTTTATTTAATTACAATAATCTTAACAATTTTTAGTTTTAAAAATGGAATAGTAACATTTAAATATCTAAAAATAAGATATTAATTTGTAGTCAATTTTTAATTTGATAAAATATGTTCATGTATTGAATTTATTTATTTTTAGTAAAATGACTCTAAAATAGTTATGAACTTAAAAGTTTTTGTAAATTTTAATGATATAGAAACTATCTAATTAATATGAAATAAAAAAAAGAAAAGGATTGATTTTATGGTAACTGTTGATGAATTCATAGTTTCAAGTGCAAATTTCGTACCAGGATATAAGATTGTTGGGATGAAAGGTTTAACTTATGGTTTAACTGTTAAGACTCGTGGTGTTGGTGGTAATGTTACAGCTGGTTTAAAAAGTCTTATTGGTGGTGAAGTAGGAGCATATTTAAAAATGATGGAAGAATCTCGTAATCAAGCAATAGAAAGATTAATTGAACATTGCAGGAGTATGGATGCTAATGCTATCATTAGCTTTCGTTTTGATAGTAATGAAATTGGGCAATCCATGCAAGAAGTTTTAGCATATGGAACTGCAGTTGTCGTTGAAAAAGAGTAAATATTCTGATTTATAGATCCTTCATATATGAACTCTTTTAGGATTATAAAATTTAAAATCTATAGTGTGTTACAAACGCTTATTTTTTTTTTAAAATTGAATCATTTTTTATCTTTTGTTTTAAAAAAAATTTTATTATTTAAATTTTTTCTATACATAAAAATGTATAGAAATGTAGCTATTTTATACATAAAAATGTATAATTATTTATATAACTAATAAATATAATTATGTTTAAATAAAGTTTCAATGTGATTTTCATGTTTTTTTGATGAAGAATTAAATAGCTATATTTACTCTAAACAAAGAGAAATTAACAAACAATTGGAAAATATAAAAAATTTTAATCATAGGAATGAATATTTTAAAATAAAAAAAAATATTTAGATGATTTTATAGAAAAAAAATCTAAAGAAAGATTTATAGTGCTTCCAGGGCTTAGAGGTGTTGGAAAAACAATCATTCTTTTTCAACTATATAAATATTTATTAGATACAAAAAATATTAATCCTAAAAATCTTTCATATCTTTCAATGGATCAATTAACAAGTTATTTTGAGACAGACATGTTAAAGGTTGTAGACAATTTTTTAAAGGAAGTACATAAAATAGATAAAATTAATTTATATGAAAAAATATTTATTTTTGTGGATGAAAGCCATTTTGATAAAAAATGGGCAATTTCTGGAAAGATTATATATGATACTACAAAAAATATATTTTTAATATTCACTGGTTCTTCAGCATTAGATTTAGAAATTAATGGGGATATTGCAAGAAGAATAAATAAAGAACCAATATTTCCAAATAATTTTAAGGATTATCTTTCTTTAAAACACAACATTTCAATATAGTGTAATTTTTCAAAAAATGGAGGAATATGATTTATTTTGGGATGAAGAATATATAACTGAAGCTATTGAATGTGAAAGTAAAGTATATGATAATTTGATTTTATTAAATAATGATCCTAAAATAGAGTTTGAAAGTTTTTTAAAAAGCTATGGATTTCCATTTAATTTTAATTTTGATGAAGAGAATTCATATAAAAAAATTTTCACGGTAGTAGAAAATCTTATAGAAAAAGACATACCCTCAGTAAAGTCATTTAATTCTTCAACTAAGGATGTGATTAGAAGGATAATATTCTATATTGCCCTACAAAAACCAGGAGGAACTTCTAATCAGAAAATAGCTAATTACTTATCGATTTCCTCCACCACTGTAAGAGAAATATTAAGTGTTTTAGAAAAAACTCAATTACTTTTCAATGTAAAACCATATGGTGGACCTTCAAAAATTCTTAAAAAGCCATGACAATATTATTTTTTATCACCATCAATAAAATCTGCAATAAATTTTGAAATAGGAAGATATAATTTAGATATAGGTAAATGTATAGGCAATTTAGCAGAAAATTTAATAGCAAGTTCATTATATAGGATGAATAAAACTAATTTTAATACAATGAGTATATTTTATCCTCCTGAGAAAGGAGGTTCTGATTTTATTATTAAAACAAAATTTGATGAACTTGTACCAATAGAAGTGGGAATTGGTAAAAAGACAAAAAGCCAATTATAGTGAACTAAAAAATGTTTTTAAGTAATGAGTTTTTTAAAAATATCTTTAAATTGTCAATTTCATAAATAATATTATAACATTATTTATTTTTAAAAATAAAATTTTTAAATT
>JAITOM010000417.1 GCA_031289975.1 Methanobrevibacter sp.
TAATTAGTCTTTTAATAAAAGGATAAAACTATTTCATATTTTATAGCAATTATTAAAGGAAAATTAATGGTATTGTGAAAAGAGGATGGAAATTGAAAATCTGAAATTTTGATTTTTCACTTGGAAAAATCAGGGATATGAAATATCAAAATATTGTGTGTCATTAATTAAAGTGTTGAATCTATCAACTAATATATTACATTTCTTATTTGTAATAAATGTAGCATCATTTGACATGAAATTCTCCTACAATTAGTTATAGTAAAAAAAATGAATGATTTAAATTAAATCCAATTCTTTTAAACAATTTTCAATATCTAATTTGTGTTCTTTAGTTAAAGGAGCTAAAGGTAATCTAACATTACCAACAGATTGCCCCATTAGATTTAAAGCATATTTTGTTGGAACTGGATTAGATTCTATGAAAAGAGCTTTCATGAGTGGGTATAGTGTGAAATGTAAGTCTTTAGCTTTTTTAATATCTCCGTTTTTAAAAGAATTTACCATTTGAGATGTTCTATATGGATCAACATTAGCAACAACACTAACAACACCTTTTCCACCAACAGACATTAAAGGAATTGTTAAATCATCATTTCCAGATAGAATAAAGAATTCATCTTTTAAGTCATTATTTATTAAAGATTTATAAATATTGGATGTTTTATCAACATTAGGATTGGCTTCTTTGATTCCAACAATGTTATTAAGTTCAGCTATTTTTATTATTGAATCTATACTCATATCTACTCCAGTACGAGACGGAACATTGTATACCACAATTGGCATATCTACAGAACCATTGATTAATTTATAATGTTGGATTAATCCATGTTCTTGAGGTTTATTGTAGTAAGGAGTAATAACAAGAGCAAAATCTGCACCCGCATTATTAGCATATTTAACTAAATTTAAAGCTTCATCAGTAGAATTACTACCTGCACCAGCAAAAGTAGTGACTCTTCCATTAACTTCATCAATTAAAATATCTATTAATCTCTTTTGTTCATCATATTTAATAGTGGCTGATTCTCCTGTTGTTCCAGCAACTAATAATCCATCCACACCATTTTCAATTAAAAAATTTATATTTGATCTAAAACTTTCCTCATTAATTTCATTGTTAGCTGTAAATGGTGTAACCATTGCTACGGCTGTACCTTCAAATTTCATTCTAAAACCTCTTTAATAAGTTTATATGCTTTTTCACCATCGTTCCAATCAACAAAAACTGTAATAGCTGTTTGAGAAGATGAAATTTCGATGATATTAATTTCATTTTTTCTTAAAGGTTCTGTAATATCAGAAATAATTCCTGGAGTTTCAATAAAAACAGGACTTACAAAAATTAACATAGCTATTTTTTTCCCAACTGAAAGGGAGTTTAAGGTATTATTTTTTATTATGGCTTCATGAAGAATACTGTGTGCATCAAATGCATCCTTTTTATTTACAAAAAGTGTAATGGAATTTTGACCTGTGGATACTCCAAAGATATTTATATTACTTTTTGCAAGTATATCTGCAAGTTCTGCTAATAAACCAACATTTTTAAGAATATTTACACCGACAACAGATAAAAGAGTGATTGGGTCAGGATATAATATGGAATAGCTTAACATATCTCCTTCAACAGGTCCTGTGATTATAGTTCCCTCTTCAGATAAATCTCCAGATTCATAACCAATAATTTTAGCTGACAGCAAATGATTTTTATATTTTAATGCATTAGGATGTAAGACTTTAGCTCCATTAATAGCTAAATCCATCATCTCCTCAACCGATATTTTATCCAACTTTTCAACATCTTTAATTTGATTTGGATCAGATGTCATAACCCCAGACACATCTGTAACAATAATAATTTGATTTGCATTTAAAATATTAGCTAAGAAAAATGCAGTTGTATCACTACCACCTCTTCCTAATGTAGTAATATGACCATTTTTAGATTTTCCTAAAAATCCACAAACAACAGGAATGATGCCTTGTTCAATAATATTACTTAATTTATCAGATTGTTTAATGGATTCTTCAATATCAATATGTGCATCAACAAAATTATTATCTGTTAAAATAGGCCAATTCTCATTATAAGGATCTATATAAATTGATTTTACTCCTAATGATTCAATAGCGGCTGAAAAAACCCTCACACTTGTCATTTCACCCACAGACAATATTTCAGCCATTTGTTTATTGCTAATGCTGTCTCCAACAGAAATCTTAATAATTTTAACTAAATCATTTGTTGTTTTGTTAATAGCAGAAACTACAACAACAACTTTATTTCCTTTCATATACTCATTTATAACAGATTGAGCTGCTTTTTTTATTCTTTCTCCATCACCAATAGAAGTTCCACCAAATTTAACCACAATTAACTCCATTACTATCCACAACCTTTAGGATAAACAAATTTTATTTTTAATCAAAATAATTTATAAAAATAATTTATTATAGTCATTTTGGAAAAGTTCTTAAATTTTGTTCTTAAATTTTGGATGATAATTTTTTTTATTAAATTATTTAATTTTAAATATTAATTTATAAAAATCTATAATTTTAAATTTTAAATAATATAAATTTATTTTAATTAATATACTTAATTTTAAATAAATATATT
>JAITOM010000421.1 GCA_031289975.1 Methanobrevibacter sp.
TAAATAAATAAAAATTATTATTTAAAAAATTAATTTAATATTAATTTGAAATTTATAAAAATAAGATGTTTAAAAATAATGATTAATTACAAACATTTTTTACATCACTATAATATTAAATTAATTTTTTAAATAACATGAAAATATTTACTCAATATTCTTTTTTAAGTGTAGTAAAACAATTTCACTATGAGTTCCTAATCTTAATGGGGGACTTCCTGTTCCAACACCATCAGTTACAGATAAATAGCTATCATCATATTTAAAAAGACCTCTTAGATATGGAAACATTATTTTAAAAATTAAATTCATAGGATAAAATTGTCCACCATGTGTATGACCAGAAAGTTGAATATCAAAGCCTATTGACCTAAAAAATTCCCAATTAACAGGAACATGATATACTAAAACATTTACTTGATTTAGATCAATTACTTCTTCTATTTTTTTAATTGTTTCTACTTGTTCATCTTGATTTCCAAATGAGTAAGATAATCCAAATATATTTAAGCCTTTAAATTCAATTTTTTCATTTATAACACTTACAATATTTGCATTTTTTGTTGCTTTTAATAGCTGATCAATTCCCCCATAGTAATCATGATTTCCAAAAACAAAAAATATAGGTATTTTAGATTTTTTTAAAGAAATAAACATATCTTCTTTAACAGGTGAGTATCCATCAGCTAAATCTCCTGAAATTATAACTATATCTGCAGATATTGAGTTAATTTTATTGATTAAATTCTTTAACATTTTCTTATTTCTTATTGAGCCTACATGCAAATCTGAAATATGGATGATTGTAAGTTCCTCATCTAAATTATTAATTTTAATGTTATGTTCAGTTATTATAATTCTATGAGCATTTATATAGGCATAAATTCCTATTATAACAACAATAAAAAGTGTAAGTAATACAATATCTTTTGGAATAGGAATAGCTATTTGAATAATATAAATTCCAAGTGTTATTATTCCATAGATTAATGCAAACCATTTTATTATTTCAGATACCGTTATTGAAAATCTTGTAATTGGATTTGAATAAAAGTGTTCTACTATAAATGATAATAAATCAACGCTCACAATAGCTATTGTAAGAAAAATAACATTATAGTTATCTATAAAAAGAAGAATTATAAAGTGTAGGAGAAAATATATGTAAATTCCATAAAGGATGGATTTTACAGGACCCATCATTAAAAGTCTCATGTCTAATAACTTCATTATTTAATCACTGATTATTTTTTTTTACTTTATTAATATTTGATTAAGAATGTTGGATTATTGAACTCTCACTTAATAAACTAACCCAGATATAATCGTACATATTAGATCTTTTAATATCAGCTATGTCTTTAAGTAATTTATCTTCAATTAAAACATTTTCAATTTCTTCATGATACTTATCATAGTTAAGTTTTACTCTAACACCACTTAATTGGCTTGTTACTGGTGTTGGAGAACCAACTTCTTGAATAGCTTGAATTTGATTTTCAATTGCATTTTTAACAAAAATGGATGGAACTATTGGAGGATCTGAAGTCATTTCCTTTCGTTTATCATCTAAAACTTCTTCAACTGTTTTAACTAATTCTCTTAATGCTCTGATATTTTCTCCTCTTTTTAATCTTCTTGGAATTCGCCCTAAACCAGAAACATATTTGTCAGCACCATTTAAATCATTTACATCAATATCAGGAGCACCAGTGACTATAACAGGGATATCAATGTTGTTATATAAGAAAAACTTATCCACTATACATATTTTAAAACTACCTAAAGCAAAAATAGCTATATCATGTTCTTCAATTAAATCTATTTCACTGCGAGTTATTCCAGCTATTCCTTTTCCAGCTCCTCTTGCTAAACCAATCATATTATCCTTAGCACCAAAACGACGAAGATACTCTGAAATATCACATGCCGCATGCGGAAGATGATGTCTTGCAAGTGTTGGTGATACAATAGCTATTTCAGTCCCAGCCATTGGAGCAACAGAAATTTCTCCTAAAAGTTCCTTAGCTTTTTCTTTTATTTTATCAACATCTTCAATAGGAACAGCCATGTTTAAAACTAAATCCATTTGTATAATGTTTTCTTGAAGAATGAACCCTCCTAAATCATCAATAAGTTCCTTAATCTCTTCACTTTTATAAATTCCCCCAGAATATGTTAAAGTTTCATACATTAATTTCATATCTCCTTTAAATCTCTTTTTATAAAGTTATATATAAAAAATTAATTCCTAAAAATTTCGATTGTTATATCCATTATGGAAAAGTTCTTAAATTTTAAAATGATAATTTTTTTATTAAATTATTTAATTTTAAATATTAGTTTATAAAAATCTATAATTTTAAATTTTAAATAATATAAATTTATTTTAATTAAATATAACTAACTTTAAATAAATATATTTTAATAATATTTATAGTCATTTTGGAAAAGTTCTTAAAATTTGGATGAAAATTTTTTTTATTAAATTATTTAATTTTTAATATTACTTTATAAAAATTTATAATTGTAAATTTTAAATAATTTAAATATA
>JAITOM010000422.1 GCA_031289975.1 Methanobrevibacter sp.
TATATTTAAATTATTTAAAATTTAAAATTATTAATTTTTATAAAGTAATATTAAAAATTAAATAATTTAATAAAAAAGTTTATCATCCAAAATTTAAGAACTTTTCCAAAATGACTATATTCAAAAAATTTTTTACAAATTATTTTTCTAAATATTGATATTTATTTTTTAAATTTAATTTAAAAAAATAAAAATTATTTTCAATAAATTATTTTCAATAAATATTTAATTGAATTTTATATACAAATTAATTTTATATACTCATAATAAGTTTATATAAAATTCATATTAAATAATAGTAGTTTTGATAAAGTTCTTAATCTTTGATAAAGTTCTTAATAAATAATTTTTTTAAAAATAAATATTATTAAAATATATTTATTTAAAATTACTTATATTAATTAAAATAAATTTATATTATTTAAAATTTAAAATTATAGATTTTTAAAAATTAATATTTAACATTAAATAATTTAATAAAAAAAATTATCTTATTTAAAATTATAGATTTTTAAAAATTAATATTTAACATTAAATAATTTAATAAAAAAAATTATCATCCAAAATTTAAGAACTTTTCCAAAATGAATATAAAAGAGATTTTTTTGCAAAACATTCCACTAAAACAAGGATTGAAACTTACTTACTGATCTGTTTTTAGCACTGTTAACTTCTTTAGTTTCTTTTATTCCACTAAAACAAGGATTGAAACTTATTTATTGCCCATATTACTTTTTGTGTACAATTATGGCTTTAGATTTAATTCAAAAATGAAAATTGTCAAAGATGTTTGTATGATTAAAAACTAAGATTTCACTATACTCTTATATTATAAAATGAAGTGAACAAATAGTATCTTGAGATTTTTTTAATCAGGAGTCAATATCTTAACACTTTCAAAATTCTTATCATATTATGGGTGGTGTAAACTTTTATGGATGTTTATTTAGGTTTCCTTTATAAATAAAAATCCAGAATTTCCAAAACCTCCACATTTTTGATATAATCATATTATCAATGCTCATATTATCAATGCTGTCAGCTTAAGAATTTTTGATTAAAATTTCTACTAAAATATTGTTTATACAAGCTCCATTTTTAATTTCAATCCAAGTTTAAAAAAATAATCTTCTTAAGTTGACAGCATTGTTCATATTATAAAAGTATTTATATACTAAAAAATAATATGTAACAATTACTATCTTATAAAAGAGTTTGTTACACAATATTTTGTTTGTAGTGAAAAGCTATTTAATGAAAATATTAATTAAATTTTTTTTTAATTGATTTTGACACATTGTTTAGTTTAGCTCAACAACCACTTAAAATATAATATTTAAAAATAATGGCAATTAATCATGAAAATCTACAAATTTAAAAGAGGATTTATAAAATGGAATTAGAAAAAATTCAAATTGCAGCATTATTCCATGATATTGGGAAATTTCATCAGAGGATTGGAAAAAAAGTTAAACATCCTTTATTGTCTGCTGATTTTGTAAAAGAAATTTGGGGAGATGATGTTGCTGATTTAGTTTTATATCATCATGAACCAGTGGCATTAAAAAATTCTCCAAAATATAAAGAAATGGCTCAAATCATTCAAAAAGCTGATCATCACTCAGCTAAAGAGAGAATTGAGGATGATAAAAATGTTAATGTTAATACGACACCATTAATCTCTATTTTTTCAAGTGTTAAATTAGAGAATAATAAAGAAATAAAAGAATGTTATCTTCCATTAGAAAAGTTAAATCTTAATATCAATGGTGAAGATTCCTTTGAAAGCTTAAGACCAAAGCCGTCTGATAAGGTTTCTTTAGATTATAAAACTTTATGGAAAGAATTTACAGATGAATTTAAGAAATTAAATTCTCCAGATTTTAATACAAGTCTCGCATTACTTAAAAAATATACTTCTACAATGCCTTCTGCAGCATATGTTTCAAAACCAGACATATCATTATTTGATCATTGCAAAACAACTGCTGCTTTAGCTACATGCAGATATATTTTCAGTGGAAAAGGTAGTGAAGAATTAAATCAGACTAATCATCAAAAGGTTTACTTAGCTATTAATGGGGATATTTCTGGAATTCAGAATTTTATTTATAAGGTTTCTTCTCCTCAAGATGCTCAATCTGGAATGAGTAAAAGACTTAGAGGCAGATCACTATATCTCAATCTACTTAATGATGCTATTGCAAATAGAATTGTTGATGAACTTGGTCTTTGCCAAGCCAACATACTTTTTTGTGGTGGGGGTCGTTTTGTTATTATGGGGGCAAACACAAAGGAAACTTTGCTGAATTTAGAAAACATCAAAAAGGAAATTAATGACTTATTTATAAATAAATTTAATGCAGAATTATATTTATCAATGGCTTATGAAAAATGTTCTGGGGATGATTTAGAAGAATTTGGTACTATTACTCGTAAATTGAATACTAAACTTTCTGAAGATAAAAAGCATAAATTTATCAACAGTTTATCTCAAGTTTTTAAAATTGAAAATGAGGTAAAATATGAAAATAAGTGTTCAGTTTGTGGAATCCCTACTGATAACGATGATGGATTATGTTCTTTTTGTAAAAAACATGAAAGATTAGGAGATAGTGCTACTAATTCAAACTATATGATCAAAGTTTATAGTGAAAGTTACAATAAAAAATTTGATTTTTATGAAGAAGTTTTAAAAATAGGATACATTTTTGAAAAGGATAATAAAGATTTAAGTAAATATTTTGATGATTCCTATATAGAATATGAAAAAATTGAAATTATTAAATTAAATGATTCTGATTTTTTAGATTTAGATAGTTCATATTTAAATTCAAATAAAAATATCAATTTTAGTTTTAACTTTTTAGGAAATACAGTTCCAAAACATCCGAAGACAACTTTATACTTTGAACATTTAGCAAAAATAAGTAGAGGTGCTAAAAAATTAGGATTACTTAAAATGGATGTTGATAATCTTGGTAAAATATTTACAAATGGTTTTGAACAGATTGAAAAAGAAGAAGTTAATGAGAAAGGAGAAAAAATTAAGATTAAAGGTACAGGAGCAACAATTTCAAGAGTTTCGACATTAAGTTCATCATTGGATATCTTTTTTTCAGGATTTATAAACAATGTTGCTAATGGATTTAGAGTTTTTAGAGATATTTGTCCTAATTGTGAAGATAAAGTAGAAAAGGTTGAACTCAATATTGATGGGACTGATAAAACTAATGATTTGATCACTATCTATCGTGAAAAATATGGGGAAGTATGTACTGGATGTAAAGATAAAGCTATTCCTACAATTCATATTAATTACTCTGGAGGGGATGATTTATTAGTTTTTGGTCCTTATGATCATATTATGGAGTTTGCTATGATGTTTAGAGAAAAATTTAAGCAATGGACTTGTGAAAATCCTTCTATAACTTTATCTGCAGGAATTAACATTATAGACTCAAAATTTCCAATAGGTAAAGCAACTACCACAGCTAATGATTATCTGGAATCTGCAAAGGAATGCGGTAAAGATAAAATAACTGTATTTAATGATGTTGTTAACTGGCAGGATTGGGGAAGTTGTAAAGGATACAATGAATTATTAGATTTTGGAGAGGAATTAGAAAAATATGTGCTTGATGAAAATATTGGTAGAGGCATATTATATTCTATGCTTAGATTGTGGCAAGATACCTTTTCAGATTCAATTGAGCTTATCAGTGATAAAGAAAAATGGATAGAAGATTCACGTTCTCGTGTACAAAAAAAGGAATATGTTCCTAAATTTAAATATAAATTGAGAAATATTAAAAATAAGTCAATTAGAGATGATTTTGATAAAAAAGGAATGAAAACTATGCCGTGGATAAAAATTCCAGTATCATGGGCAAGTTTAAGAACCAGGTGATTTAATGAGTTATAATGATAGAAATCAGAGAAATAATCGAAATAGTGATAATCGAAATAGTGATATAGATAACATTATTTCAGAGATAAGTAAAGTAAAAATGTTAAAAGATTTAAAAGCTAAAGAATATGCTGATGAAAAAGGATATGCAGATAAAATTGCTAAGCATTTTTCTGGAAGAAATAATGAGTTAAAGACCAATCAGCTTCGAAAGTTATTTGGAGCATTAAGAGACATAGAATCAAAAGAAGGAAATTGGGAAGAAATAGAACCACAATTTTATCTTCTTAAACCTAAATTAGCATACGATGCTGGTAGAAATCTTATTCCCAAAGACTTTTATAAACTTATGATGAATATTTTAAGAAAAGTCGATATTGGTAATGTTGAGGATAAAAATCAGAATTTTAAAACATTAATCAATTTCTTGGAAGCTATTGTTTCATATCGTAAATTTTATGGTGATAAATAATAAATTATTGATATTAGGAGGTTATTTTGTATGTTTAAAGAAAATTATTTAATAGAAGGGAAAATTGTTTTAAAAACAGGATTACATATAGGCGATTCTAAAGATTCAATTGAAATAGGTGTTATTGATAATCCAATTATTAGAGATAAACTTTCAGGACTACCTTTCATTCCAGGCTCTTCACTTAAAGGAAAACTCAGATCACTATTGGAGTTAAATGATAAAAAATCTGCAGAAAATGTAATTGCAAGTAAGGGTAAGCCCTCTTCAGATTCCAATTCTAAAGCAGGTAAAATTTTTGGAACCTCAGCTTCTAATAATAATAAACCTGATTTTCCAACAAGAATAATTGTTAGAGATTCATTTCCATCTAAAGAAGCCATTGAAAAATGGGATGATAAAGAAGATATTGTGAGAGGTGCTGAAGTTAAATATGAAAACACTATAAATAGGATCACTTCAGAAGCCAATCCACGACCTACTGAAAGAATTCCAAAGGATTCTATATTTGACTTTGAAATTATTTTAAGTGTTTATGATGAAGATGGTGATAATGAGAATTTAGGTGGTGTTTTTGAATCAATGCTTCTTTTAGAAGATAATTATTTGGGTGGATCTGGTAGTAGAGGTTATGGTCAAATTAAATTTGATAAAATTACACTTAAAAAAAGAGATTCAAATTATTATAAAGAAAAGTTAGATGAAGAAATCATAGCTGAAGATGCTTCAATAAGTGATATCATAGAAAAAATTAATAAATAGGAGGAGGATGTAAAATGTTGGTTTATATTAAACCTTTATCTATCTTTCCTGAACTGCATTCTGATACAATTTTTGGAGCTATTACATCAGCTATTAATGAGTTGTACGATGAAGTTGTTGGGGAGATATTATCGGACTTTAAAGAAAATCCACCTTTTATTTTATCGTCTGCTTTTCCTTATCTTTATGATGGAAATAAAAAAATAAAATTTTATCCTAAAATTATTACAGCTAATATTTCAACTAACAAAGAAGATAAGTCAAATGAACCTATTTTTGAAGAAGATATGGATAATATGAAGAAATTCAAAAAAGTAAAGTATATCCAAGAAGAAATATTTTTTAAATTAGCTTCAGGAGAATTAAAAGAAATAGATATTATTAAAAATTTAGATAAATATAATGTTAATGGGGATTTGTTAACTAATAATGATTTAATAGTTGAAGGAAAAACTTCACTAAGGACTATTCCAAATAATAGTGTTAATAGAATAAGTCAAGAAAGTGAAAATATATTTTATAGTGAAGGTTATGAATTTAAGGATATGGGATTATTCTTTTTTATTAAATTTAGAGAGAATAAGTATGAAGAGATAATAAAATCAGCCATTAAATTTTTAAAAGATCGTGGTTTTGGAGGAGATATTTCTGTTGGCAAGGGTAATTTTGATTATGAAATAGAAGAGTATGATTTAGCTAAAAATGAAGGGAATTATTTCATCACATTATCAAGATACATACCAAATGAAGAAGATTTAAATAAAATAAATGAATATTCTGCTTATGAATTAGGTTCAAAAAGAGCAAAAGCATCATCAGGAGAATTAAGAAAACAAATAAGATTTTTTAAGGAAGGTTCTACTTTTCCACAGTATAACGACTATTATGGTAAAATAGTTGAGTCAGGTAAAAATTCTCCAGCTATTGAATATGGATATGCCTTTCCTTTTGCATATAACAATTGTGGTGTTTAAATGTTAGATTCAAATATAAAAACATATAATTGTAAAATCCAAACTTTAACACCAGTACATATAGGATCTGGAAAAATATATAACTCCTCTGAATATTTGGATACAAAAGCTAAGTCAAAAGGTGAAGTAGTAGATATAATTAGAAGAATAAATTTTGATAAATATTATCTTAGTCTTCCTGATGAAAGAAAAGATGAATTTATTAACAGTATTGCAGATTCTAAGTTTAAATTAAAAGATTTTGATTCTAAAATCAATAGAGAATTCCGTAGATATGAGTCAATAAATAGAACTGGTATTATTCCTAATGAAATAGTAGAACATGTTAAAACAATGGATGAAATATATGTTCCTGGTTCTTCATTAAAAGGAGCTATTAAAACAGCTTTATTGTATCAAACAATCTCTAAAGAAGATATTTCAAATATTAGATCTCTTATCCGAAGAGATGGTAGAGGTATCGATAGAAGATCCTACACTGATTTTGTAAATGGATTCTTTTCAAGCAATCGTGGAGGAAGAGCTGCACAATATGATATTTCTAAGTTTTTACAAATATCAGACTCTACAACATTAAAAATTCCAGATATTTATACAATAATTTCTATCATGGCTAAAAAAGATGAAATGGATGGATTTGAAGAATATAAAAGACATCAAACAACGGTTTCTACTTATTCAGAAACAATCCCTAATAAAAAATTATTAGAATCTAAAATTTCAACAAACTACAACTCTAAAACTTATAGAAGTTTAAAAATGAGTAAGGAAAAAGAAGCGATGTTAGATATTGATAAGATTAAAAAAGCTATTTACAATTTCTCCAAAGATTTCATTGAATACGAAATTGAATTCTTAGATAAATATAGCTATAACAACTTAGATAAAAATATTCCCTCAAAAATAATAAAGTTTTATAAAAAACTCAATGAAATAAACTCTCTTGAAACACCAATACTTAAAATTGGTGCAGGTTCTGGATTTATGGCAACCACAATTGGAATTAAAGTTAAACAGTTCAGCCCTCAACTATTTGAAGAAATTCGTAAATTACTAAGAGGAAAAAATTATCCTTATGAATTTCCTAAATCTCGTAAAATCATTAAAGAAAAATCCATGCCATTAGGTTGGGTTAAATTAAAAATTGAATAGACTTAATTCAGTATTTTTTACTTATTTTAATAATTTTGAGTGAGTAAATGGAAAAAATAAATCTTTTCATGACAGTTGGAACAGGTCTTGGAAGCAAAGTAGGAGCTACAGAAAGTTTGGCTCATGGATTATTAACTTCAATTATGGATGTTTCACCTGATTTTATAGTGTTTTGTGGTTCGAAAGATTCTATAAAAACTGTTGATTCTATAAAAGACCAATATTTTAAAAAAAATAATAAAAAACTTGAAGAATATAATTTTGTCCAATTAAATGACATTAATAATCTTAGTAATTGTTTTGAAACAATTGAAAATGAACTTTTAAAATATGATTCTACAGATATAATTAAATGCAATTATACTTCTGGAACTAAAACTATGAGTGTAGCACTTGCTCTTTGTGCTACACTTTATAAAAAAGATCTTGTTTTAGTTAGCGGTACACGAGATGAAACTAATTTAGTTTGTCAAGGTACTGAAGAACATATGAGACAAAATCTTTTTAGAGTTTACGATAAATTAACATTAGACAAAGTAAAAGAACTTTTTAACAACAATCGATTTGAATCAGCAAAAACATTTTTAGATGAAATAAAAATATTAGAAAACAAAAAAATTTATTCAGATTTAATTGAATTTTATAATCGTTGGGATAAATTTAATCATGAAGAAGTAGCATCTGTTGATTTTTCAAAAGAATCTTCAAAAAATTTTCCTGAAATGAAACCCCAAATTCAAAATAATCTTAAAGCATTGAATATAATAAATTTAAAAGAAAAAATAGAAGGAAATAAAACTAAGAATGAGCATAAATTAAGATGTTATTATGTTTTAGCTGATATTTTAAACAATGCAGATAGAAGAGCTATAGAAGGAAAGTATGATGATGCAATAGCTCGATTGTATCGTTCATTAGAACTTATTGCCCAAATAAAATTAAAGATAGGCTATCAATTGAAAACTTCCAATATTGAGATTGAGAAAGTGGAAAAGTATTGTACTGATGCACAATATATAAATCGTTTAAAACAAAAAAATATACATGGTAAAGTTAAATTAGGCTTGAAAGAGTCTTTTAAATTGTTAAATATGATGGGTAATGATTTAGGAAATGAATTTGAAAAATCTGAAAAAAAGATTAAGAATATACTTAAACTTAGGAACAAGTCAATATTGGCTCATGGATTAGAGCATAGAAGTAAAAAGGAATATTTGGAATTTTGGGAGATTGTTCTTAACTTAGCTAAATTTTTATATCCAGATATTGAAAAACTAATGGAAGAAACAAAATTCCCTAAATTTGATTCAGATTAGGTTTTACAATTCAGATTAGGTTTTACAATGAAAATCAACACAGCATATTTAATATTAAAAACTGATAAAAAAGTAACTGAAGATATTAATAAAGTTAGAGGCTACTTTGGAAATACTTTTAGAGAATATCCTCTTTTACATAATCATTACAGTAATGAGAAGTTTTCATATTCCTATCCTTTAATCCAATATAAAGTTTTAGATGGTGAAGTTTCTATTTTAGGAATTGAAGAAGGAGTAAAAACTTTGAAAGAAATATCTTCCGAGATTAATGAATTAAAGTTATCAGATAAGTACTATAGAGTTACTGAAAAAATAATCTTTGAAAAAGAAATTAATATTGTTCCTACAAGAGAGGAACATCATTATAAATTTTTAATTCCATGGTTAGCATTAAACAGTAAAAATTATCAAAAATATATTGTGATGAAAGATTGGAAAGATAAGAAGTTATTTTTAAATAATATTCTAATAGGTAATATTCTTTCAATGGCTAAAGGATTAGGAATAATTGTAAATCGTGAAATTTATCCAAAAACTATCTTAGATGCTGTTTCTCTAAAGTATAAATCTATTGTTATGACAGGATTCAATGGTGAATTTAAGATAAAATTTAGAATACCTGACTTTTTTTCTTTAGGAAAAGGAGCAAGCCAAGGTTTTGGAACAGTTAAAGAAATCATTGATGAAGATGAGGAAAAAAAAGAATAAAATATATTTTAAGTATTTATGCTAAATTTTTAAAAATTCTAAATTATAGTCATTATGGAAAAGTTCTTAAATTTTAAAATGATAATTTTTTTATTAAATTATTTAATTTTAAATATCCAGTTATAAAAATCTATAATTTTATATTTTAAATAATATAAATATATTTTAAATAATATAAATATATTTGATTAATATACAACAATTGATTAATATACAACAATTTTAAATTAATATCTTTTAATAATATTTTATTTTTAAAAAGTTATTTATTAAGATAATAAAGTTATTTATTAAGAACTTTATCAAAATCACTATAATTGTAATTATATTATCTAATTTTTAATATTTTAAATTATAAGCTTCTCTAACAATTCATTTTTTGAATTTTATTAAATTTTTAAATTAAGAAAATCAAAGATTTGTTAGCATATTTACTTAGATTTGTTAGCATATTTACTTAGATTTGTTAGCATATTTACTTAAAAATTAATTATTATACAAAAAAGTATTCAATAGATAATTGAGGTGTTATTAAATGATAGGAAATACATGGAAACTTAAATTAAGATTATTCTTAGCAATGGGACTATTATTTGGAATTATATATGCCATACTAATGGTGGTAGGAACTTTATTTTTAGGTGGAGTCTCTTTTCAATTGTATGCGATTTTTGGAATAGGTATTATGATTGTTCAATATCTTGCTGGTCCAAAAATTGTTGAAATATCTATGAAAGTTAAATATGTTAGTGAAGAAAAAGCTCCTGACCTCCATAGAATTATTGGGGACTTAGCAAAAATTGCAAATGTTCCTAAACCAAAAGTTGGAGTTTCAGAAATTAATGTGCCTAATGCATTTGCATTTGGAAGAACAAAAAGTGATGGTAGAGTATGTATTACACGAGGCATGTTAAACATTCTTAAAGAAGATGAAATTAGAGCTGTTTTAGGTCATGAAATAGCCCACATTAAACATAGTGATATGATAGTAATGACAGTAGTTAGTATGATTCCAATGATTTGTTACTATATTGGACTGTCTTTTATATTTAGTAGAGGAAATAATGAAAATAATAATGGTGCATTAATCGGTGCTTTAGCATTAGGAGCTTATTTCATTGGACAATTATTAGTTCTTTTTATATCAAGAACAAGAGAGTATTATGCTGATCAAGGAAGTGTTGAATTTGGTAATTCACCCGATAAATTAGCTTCAGCTCTTTATAAATTAGTTTATGGTGCTTCAAAAGCTGACAAAAATGAAGTTAAAGAAGTTAAAGGAACATCAGCATTCTTTTTAAATGATATTGGAAATACAGATTTTGATATTCGGGAACTTTCTCAACTTGATACAGATCATGATGGGAATATCTCTGCTTCGGAATTGTCTCAATTAAAATATAGGGAAATTCATGTTGGTACTGGAGAGAAATTCAAGGAAGTTTTCTCAACACATCCAAATATGTTAAAAAGAATGAGAGAATTATCTGAATATTTATAAATAAAGAATTTAATTTTATAAAATTCAATTAATTATTGATTAATATTACTTTAAATTAAATTTAAAAGATAAAATTTAAAAGATATATAACCATACTTAAAAAAATAATTTTTGAAAAATATAGAATAATTAAATAATGAAAAACACTATAATAAGGCATGAAAAACACTATAATAAGGCAATTACTAAATAAAAATAAGTTTTTTAAGATAAATTCTCAAGCTTTATAATATAACAATTTTTAAAATAATCATCAAATATTTTAAAATCATTTTATAGGTTGAATCTAATGGAATGGAATTCACTTTTTTTTAAAATGAAAAACAAGAAAGTTTTTGTAATGGGTTCGGGAGAAGTTGGATTTAGAAGAGCTGAAAGATTTCTTGATGCTGAAAGTGAAGTAATAATAGCTGGAACCAGATTATCAGAAAAATTAAAACAGAAAGGAGCTATATTAAAGCAAATTGATGCAAATAATAATGATAATAATGTTCTATTAAATGAATTAAAAGAATTAGTTGATTGGGCTGATTTAGTAGTTGTAGCAAGTGACAATCATGAATTAAATGATAAGATTAGTTTAATGGCAGATGATAAATTACTAAATCGTGCTGATTTTCCACAAAAAGGAAACATTATAGTTCCCACTAAATTTAATATAGGAGAGATTGAAATTTCAATTTACACTGGTGGAAAAAGCCCATTAATGGCAAAAGAGCTTAAGAAAAAAATATCTAAGCTAATAAATACTAAAGATATTTTACAAATAGAATTACAAGATTATCTTAGAAATATTTTGAAAGAAAGAAAATTAAATCAAAAAGAAAGAAAAAATGTGTTATATGAAGTTTTCAATGATGATAATATTAAAAAATTAATTGAAAAAGAGAACATGGAAGAAGCAAAGAAGCACATTTTAATGAAAGTAGACTTTAAGAATTAAAAAAGTAAAAAATTTTTTTGCACTCTTCGATTTTTCTAAGTGTGAAATCACAGATTTCGTAACATGCAGAAAATTTTTGATTCTCTTAAGTTTTTAAAATCGAAAATTGTCGAACTTGAAAAATAAAAGTTTTTATTGAAAAATAAAAGTTTTTAAAATAAAATTATTCTAAAAATTTTAAAATAATAAATTTTTTATTGATTATAGTGTATGAAATAATGTTTGTAAGTAAAGAAAAGCTTCGCTTTTCTAAGTTTAAAAAAATAAAATTTTTAAACTAAAGAAAAGCTTCGTTTTTCTAAGTGAAATAAAATTTTTAAACTAGAGAAAAACTTCGTTTTTCTAAGTGAAATAAAAAATTTCACTAAAGAAAAGCTTTCAGATTTTCTAATTGAACAAGTTCAATAATGAAATTTTTTAAATTATACCATAACTATTAAATTTTTAATTAAAAAGATTATAATTATTATTTTTAAAAATAAAAAAATAAAAATTATTATTTAAAAAAGTAATTTAATATTAATTTGAAATTTTTAAAAATAAGATATTTAAAATAAATGATTAATTACAAACATTTTTTACATCACTATAATATAAATAATTTTATAGTCATTTTGGAAAAGTTCTTAAATTTTGAATGATATTTTTTTTATTAAATTATTTAATTTTAAATATTAATTTATAAAAATCTATAATTTTAAATTTTAAATAATATAAATTTAGTTTAATTAATATAAATAATTTTAAATATAGTCATTTTGGAAAAGTTCTTAAATTTTGGATGAAAAATTTTTTTATTAAATTATTTAATTTTTGATATTACTTTATAAAAATTAATAATTTTAAATTTTAAATAATTTAAATATA
>JAITOM010000006.1 GCA_031289975.1 Methanobrevibacter sp.
ATCATGAAATTATAGAAGCAATAAAATATATTTTTAATTAATTGATTTTTATAAATTTTATCAAAATTGTAATATCTATTGTATGAAATAATGTTTTTAAGTAATAAATTTTTAAAAATGAAGAATAATTATTAAATTTTTAATTAAAAAATTATAATTCTTATTTTTAAAATTAATAAAATAAAAATTATTATTTAAGAAATTAATTCAATATTAATTTGAAATTTTTAAAATTAAGATATTTAAAATAAATGATTAATTACAAATATTTTTTACATCAATATACTTTTTACTATTTTAAATTTTTTCTACTTTTTACTCTTTTAATTTATTTTTTACTATATTTTTTATATTCCTGCTCTTGTTTTATATTATTGTATTAAACCTATTTTTTAGCAAACATTTTAAGCAAAAATATTATCATTGAAAAAAAACCTGCTATGATTTAGTCGATGAAAAATCATTCACTGAAGTTTGGATTGAAAATTTTATTGCCAAAAATAGGATCGCATTATATACACTCTTGTTTTATATTATGCACTTATTTTCACTTTACAATAAACTTTTCAATTTAATAGGGATTTTTTACATCCATATGGTTTTCAAGTGAGTATAGATTTTTCAAGTGAGTATAGATTTTTCATTTGGTCATAGAAATTGATTTTTCTATAAGCATTCTTTATATGTGGTATTTACTAAAAATCATATTTTATTTGAAAATAATTTTTTTAGGTGGAATTTTTATGAGATCTTTTAATCCTTTGGATGACTATTTGTTTTCTCAGTGTATGGCAAGTGAAGGTATGGAAAATCAATTAAAATCATTTATTAATGCAGTGATCTTAGAAGATAATGATTCAATAAAATCTATAAATATTATTGCAAATAAAATGATTGCAGGTGAAATTAAAGGCAAAAAAGCATGCATCTTAGACCTAAGATCAGAATCCCATGATGGCAGACACTTCATAATAGAAGTGCAAAACCAAAACCAAAACTACTTTAAGAGAAGAAGTTTACTTTACTTAGCAAAAGAATTCTCGAATTCAGCCAAAGAAGGAAAATTAGAAGAATTAAAACCACACATATTAATCAATATACTAAGCTACAAATTCTGTAAAGATGATGTCTACCACCAAAAATTTAATATATTGGGAAACACAGATAACTGTTTATACTCAAAGTATTTAACAATATACAATATAAACATTATAGCATTTAGAAAAATTAAAAAAGATTTAAATGACCCATTACACAGATGGATGATATTCTTTGATATTGAAAGTTCTGATAAGCTTATAAAAAAGGTGATTAAAATGGATGAAGATATAAAATCAGCAGATGCAAGATTCAACGAATTACTATCTGATGAAGAAGCATACCACGACTACCAAATGAGACAATTAGCAATAATGGAATTCGAAGGAGAACTAAGCTACAGAGAAGAAAAAGGCAAAATAGAAGGTGAAATTAAAGGTGAAATTAAAGGTGAAATTAAAGGTAAAAAAGAGGGTATAAAAGAAGGTGAAATTAAAGGTAAAAAAGAGGAAAAAATGGAAATAGCTATTAACATGTTGAAGAAAGGATTGGATTTAAATTTGATTAGTGAAATTACAAATCTTCCAATCTCAAAACTTCAAACTCTAAATAGTAAATAATTTAATTTCTACTTCCCATTACTTTTATTATAGATAGGTTGTATGAAACACTATTTGTAAGAAAAAAATCAAGATTTGAATATGAACTTTTAAATAATATAAATATATTTCATGGTACATTAATTTCATTTAGATTAAATAAAAATCAAGTTCAAAATATACATAATATCTATATTTGCTTTTGATAATAATCCATATAAATATAGAAAATAGTATTAAGCAAAAAAAAATTGGAGGTAAGATAATATGGGGGGAAAAGAAATAATAAAAATAAAAGATTCCATAAAACCATCTTTAGAGTTAAACTCAGTAGTGAAAATATTTTTTGATGAAATTAATCAATTATCAGTGATAAAATCGAAAGTGACTTTCAAAATATTGTTTTCATGAGCCGTTCTTTTACTCAAGAATATGTTAATCAAAAAATAAAAACAAAGAAAAAAATTAAAGAAATTAATGTTCCCAAAGAAATATTACCAATGATTAAAATTGTTGAAAAGAGTTTTAATCATAAAAAACATGTTGTTAATAATAAATTAAATGGAATATGATGATTTAAAAGTATTATCCATTATTAAATAAAAAATAGTGATGAAATGGTTAACTATAATATAAAAATGTTGAAAACATCCTCAAAACACATAGAGAATCAAAATTAATAAAAATAACCGAAATAACTCATTTTATTAAAAGAACTGAGGAATATAAATATTGTGATCATGATACTGTACATCATTCTCTTAAAAAATTAGTACCCCATAATATTGAATATTCAGAGGATGATAAATTTAAAATTAAATATTTTCATCCTGATAAATATTATCTTTGCATAATAATTTTCATTAAAGATGAAAAAAATATTAGATTAATAACCACACACCCTGAAAGAAGAAAAAAAAGGAATGGATATAGAATATGAAAAATAAAATAGTTAAATTAAATGTGGATTATACTTATGATCCTTTAGCAGATGTATTATTTGTTTACATTAAAGATAATAATGATTATGAAGAAGCAATTGAATTAAACCCCATAACTTACTTATCTTTTAATAGTAAAGGATTTCCTGTTGTTATTGAATTCTTAGATGCATCTAAAGTATTAAGAGCGAAGAAATATGGTTTACAAAATATTAAAAAGATTGATATTAATATAAACATAACTAAAGAATGCATTAAAATAGAAAGTAGTTTCACGATTCCATTGCATAATAAGGAAGAATCTAAGGTTAGAACTTTGAGTATTGGTAATGATTATCTTATACCTATTGTTAATGTAGAATTAATAACTGCTTAAAAAATAATATAGTATTAAAAGGAAGCATAAAAGTATTACCTATAATAAAGGATATTGGGGGGAGGGGTGATCAATAATGAATAATGAAGAACTAATTATTGAGAAATTAAATGATATTAAAGAAGATCAAAGAGAATTAAAGAATGATTTAAATAAAAAAATAGATCATTTAGAAATTAATCAAATTGAATTAAAGAATGATTTAAATAAAAAAATAGATCATTTAGAAATTAATCAAATTGAAATGAAGAATGATTTCAATAAAAGAGTTGATCATCTAGAAGAAGACTTAACAAAGATAAAAGAGAATCATCTTCATCATATAGATGTTCGATTAGCTAAAATAGAGAGAGATAATAAATGGATTCAAATATTACTCATAGCTTTAATTGGTTTAATGTTAAAACAACTATTCTTCCCATGAGAAAGTATAAAATTAACTTATCCCATATCTTCCCTAATAAATCCTTAAGAACACGATCCACCTTCTCCTTATCAGCCAACCTATCCCTCCGCTCCTTAGCCAAAGCCTCCTCCAACAACTTAATCTTCTTAGAACCCTCATCATCCAACACATTAACCACCACAGGACTAACAGTTAATAAAGGCAACACACCCAAATATTTCTCTTTCAACCGCTTAGGATCTGTTTTATAATATGATTCCGTCACACTATCTCTTTTACGACCTTGCAATGCATCTGCTAATGATTTATTTTCTATTGTTGTGGCATGAAATTTTCGGAGTGCATGCGGATGGAAAAAACTAAAATTATTAACTTTACCCCACCCGATTTGGGGCTGTGAAAAATCCAACTGATAAGTTATTTTTCCAACTTTTTATTCAAATGTAGCCATTAAGTAAAAGTCCTTTTTAATATTGTATTGATCTTATAAAGTCATTAAAATGCTTTAAAAAATTAAGTATTATAAATATTAAATAAAGTATTATAGCTGCATCAGTTGAATTTTTCACAGCCTC
>JAITOM010000032.1 GCA_031289975.1 Methanobrevibacter sp.
TTTATTATGGGCTATATAAAGTTACATAACTAATTTGTCTTAACAATAGTAGTTTTGATAAAAGTTCTTAATAAATTAATTTTTTTAAAAATAAATATTATTAAAAAATGTTTATTTAGAATTAGTTATATTAATTAAAATAAATTTATATTATTTAAAATTTAAAATTATAGATTTTTATAAATTAATATTTAAAATTAAATAATATAATAAAAAAATTTATAATTCAAAATTAAAGAACTTTTCTAAAATGATTATAGTTTAAAAAATAAATAGTTTAAAAAAACATTTATTAAGATATATTGTTATATTAATTATATTATTTTAATAAAAATTATTATTAATTTATTATTATTTAAAAATAAATAATTATTAAGTTTAATAAAGAATATTATAAATATAGATGCCTAAATAATTAAAAGTCTAAGCAATTCAATTATAAAAGTTATTGTAATTTAACTAATGAATGTGATTCTATGATTCAAATAAATCCTGATCTTTGTAAAGGATGTTATATCTGTATTGAAATATGTCCTAAAAGTGTTTATGTAATTTCAAATGTTGCTAACAAGAAGGATATTAAAATTCCTGCTCCTGAAAACGAAAAAGATTGTATAACTTGTCATCTTTGTGAATTAGAGTGTCCTGATCAGGCAATTTATGTGGAGGATAAAAATGACTAAAGAACTTTTTATTCAAGGAAATGAAGCCTGTGCAAGAGGAGCTATTGAAGCTGGATGTAGATTTTTTGGTGGTTATCCAATTACTCCTTCAACTGAAATTGCTGAATATTTATCCATTGCTCTTCCTAAAGTAAGTGGATCATTTATTCAAATGGAAGATGAAATTTCAGCTATTGGATCCGTTATTGGTGCTTCTTGGTCTGGAATTAAGTCTATGACTGCAACTTCTGGTCCTGGATTTTCTCTTATGCAAGAGAACATTGGTTTTGCAGTTATGAGTGAAACACCGTTAGTTATAGTTAATGTTCAAAGGGGATCGCCTTCAACTGGTCAACCTACAATGGCTGGACAAGGTGATATGATGCAAGCTCGTTGGGGGTCTCATGGTGATTATGAAACAATAGCTATTTCACCATCATCTGTTCAGGAATTTTTTGATTTTACCATTCTTGGATTTAATCTTGCTGAAAAATATAGGGTTCCCGTTCTTATATTAGCTGATGAAGTAATTGGGCATATGCGAGAAAAGGTTCGCCTTCAAGATAATGTTGAAACATTGAAAAGAATCAAACCTAAAGAAGATTTGAAAGATTTCCTCCCTTTTAAAAATGTTGAAAATGGAACAAATCCAATGCCATCTTTTGGTGATGGATACAATATTCATGTTACTGGTTTAACCCATAATGAATTAGGTTATCCAAGTACAATAAGTCCAAAAGATCATTCTACTTTAGTTAAAAGATTGGTTAATAAGATATTAAAAAATAGAGAAGATATTATCTCTACAGATTTTAAATATTGTGATGATGCAGATATTGTTTTAATTGGTTATGGATCTCCTGTTCGTTCAATTATTGAAGCTGTTAAAATTGGGCGGAAGAATGGAGTTAAAATAGGCTATTTAAAAATAAACACCCCATGGCCATTTCCAGAGAATGAAGTAGCTAAAATTGCAAAAAGTGCTGATGATTTAATGGTTGTGGAAATGAACTTAGGACAAATGGTTCATGAAGTTGAAAGAATTGCAAAAAATAATGCTAATGTTCATTTATTCTCTGAAATTGGAGGAACACTTCCTAAACCAACCGATATTTTAAATAAAGTAAAGGAGTTGTTATAATGGCTGAAAAAAATAAACAAGATTTTATTACAGATGAAGAAAAGAATCCTTATATTAAATATTTCAGAAAAGATAGACTTCCAACAATATTTTGTAGTGGTTGTGGTATTGGAATAACTATTAATAGCTTCTTAAAAGGTTTAGAATCTGCTGATATAGATTTTAATAATTTGTCATTGGTTTCTGGAATTGGTTGTTCTTCTCGAGTTCCAGGTTATCTTAACTGTGACTCACTTCATACAACTCATGGAAGAGCAATAAGTTTTGCTACAGGATTAAAAATAGGTAATCCTGATTTAAATGTTGTTGTTTTTACTGGTGATGGGGATGCTTCAGCTATTGGTGGAAATCATTTAATACATGCAGCTCGAAGAAATATAAACTTAACTGTTATCTGTATTAATAACAATATCTATGGAATGACTGGTGGACAAGTAAGTCCAACTTCTCCAGAAGGAAGTTTAGCTACAACAGCACCTTATGGTTCAATAGATACTCCTTTTAATTTAATAGACCTTGTAACAGCTGCTGGAGCAAGTTTTGTTGGAAGGTGGACTACTGCACATCCATTGCAACTATCAAAATCCATAAAAAATGGTCTTCTCAACAATGGATTTTCATTTATTGAAGTTGTATCTCAATGCCCTACTTATTATGGTCGTAAAAACAAATTAAAAACTCCTGTTTCAATGATAAAGATGTTTAAAGAAAATAGTATCAATAAAAGAAGAGCCGACACTTTATCTGAAGAAGAACTTTTAGGTAAAATAGTGGTTGGAGAGTTTGTAAATAAAAAAAGAGAAGAACTTTCAAAAAAGATAGATGATTTATCTTATATAAAAAGTGGAAGGAATACAATTAGAAAATCAGCTTACATACTTTAAAAATGTTTTACAAATAATAAATTGTATATTGGTGTCAAGAATGATAAAAGAAATTAGAATTGGAGGATTTGGAGGACAAGGTGTTATCTTATCTGGACTTATTATAGGAAAAGCAGCTACTCTTTTTGATAAAAAGAATAGTGTTCAAACTCAATCATACGGACCTGAAGCTCGAGGAGGAGCCTCTAAAACAGAAGTACTAATTAGTGATGAAGAAATCACATATCCTAAGGTTGAAAATCCAGATATACTTGTTGTAATGTCTCATGAAGCATTGTTAAAGTATCACAAGGATTTAAAAAAAGAGGGTATCCTAATTGTAGATCCAGATTTAGTTCACATTGAAGTAATTTCTGAGTTTATAAATGAAAACAAGATAGAAGTATACGAAGCGAATGTAACAAAAATAGCTACAGAAGAGATTGGATTGAAAATAGTTGCAAATATCGTTATGGTTGGAGTTATTACAAAAATTACTAAATTAATATCAATAGATTCAGTTAAAAAATCTATTATTGATAGTGTTCCAAAAGGAACCGAAGAAAAAAACCTATCCGCATTTGAATATGGATACAATTATAATATATCTTAAATATTTCCTAAAAGAGACCTATAATTTTTATCTAAGTTTTCGATTTAAAGAATATAGCATTTTTAAATCTTTTTTAAATGTTTTAATTTAAATTTTTAGTCATAGATAATAAAAAGAAGTATTATACCTCTTCTTGAAAAATTTTTAAATTTTAAATTATAAATTTTTTTATCAAATTATTTAATTTTAAATATTAGTTTATAAAACTTTATAATTTTAAATTTTAAATAATAGGGATATATTTTAATTAATATAAATAATTTTAAATTAATATTCATAAAAGTCATGATTTTATAACTTAAAAATTTCTAATTTTCGTTAATTCCAAATAAGATAACAATAAAATAAGACATTCTAAAGGCATAATTTCTATAAAAATGTGATATTATGGACGAAAATATAAAAAACATTAAAAAAGATATTACAAGAGTCAATAAGAGAATTCAAGCAAAAAAAGAATTAATGGAAGAATACCCTAAGGACAAGGGATTATTATTAAGTTTAAAATCATTCATAGCTAGAAAAGATGTCTTGTATTATGAATTAGAAAATGAATATGTAAACTTATTAAAAAAGGAGTTTTAGAAATAAATAATAATTTTATAAAAACATTAACCACTTCTTTGAGAGTAAAAATTGATGTATTTACTAATATAATGATATCTACATTTAATTTAAATGATTTTTATAAATTTTATCAAATTTGTCATATATTAGATGCATGAGCTTAAATCTAATAAAAAATTTATTTGTAAAAAATATATATAATATAACTTAAAAAAAATTAACATAATAATTTACTAATATATGATCCTTAATTGATTAATCTAAAGGAATTAAAATGAAATTTTATGAATATGATGCAAAAAAATTATTTGAAAAGGAAGGAATACCTATTTTAGAAGGACATGTAGCTTATTCTCCAGAACAAGCAATGCATTTTGCTTCAGAAATGGGATCCCCAGTCGCAATCAAGTCACAAGTTTTAGTTGGTGGTAGAGGTAAAGCAGGCGGAATTAAATTTGCTGATAATCCTGGTGAAGCATATTCTACTGCTTCAAGTTTAATTGGTATGGAAATTAAAGGAGAAACTGTAAAGCATCTTCTAATTGAAAAAAAAGTGAATATTGAGAAAGAATTTTTCCTAAGCATATCCATTGATAGAATAGCTAAAAAACCAGTGATTATTACCAGCTCTGAAGGTGGAGTTGACATTGAAGAGTTAGCTAAAACAAACCCAGAAAAAATAAACAAAATTTATGTTAATCCTCTTGAAGAGTTTTTACCCTACCAAGCAAGAGAAATCGGGAGAAAAATGGGTATTAGGAATGACTTAATCCCTTCATTTGGTTCTATTTTATGGAAATTGTTTCAGGTATTCTCTAAAAATGATGCTAAAATAACCGAAATAAATCCTTTAATTCTTACTGATGATGTTTTAATAGCTGCCGATGCCAAATTAGAAGTTGAAAATGATTCATTATTTCGTCATGAAGATTTAGTTCAACTAATAGAATTCAAACCAAAAGAACTTGCATTTGTAAAACTTGATGGAGATATAGCTGTTATTGGTAATGGTGCTGGACTTACATTAACTGGAATGGATGTAGTTAAGTATTATGGTGGTAAACCAGCAACATTTTTAGATATTGGTGGTGGTGCATCTGAAAACACTATTGAAAAAGCTTTAAATTTAGTTTTACACTATGATCCTGTGAAAGTCGTTTTTTTAAATGTTCTTGGAGGAATAACAAAGGCAGATGATGTTGCAAAAGGAGTTATCGATATTTTAAAAACATCTAAAAGAAAACCTAAAATAGTCATACGACTTACTGGAACAAATGAAAAAGAAGGGCAAAGATTATTGGATAAAGCAGGAATTCCTTATGAAACTTCTATGGAAAAAGCAGCTCAAAAGGCTGTTGAAATGTGCAACTCTTTAAAAAATAGCTAATTTAAAAAATAAATAAAGTCATTTTTAAGCTAAAAAGGGTTGTTTAAAAAATAATAAATAAATAATTTCTAATTAATAATAGCTCCAAATCCTTTTAAAAGAGTGTTAACTTTCTTCAATGATTTTTTATTGAATGTTTTAATAGAAAAAGTTATACGAATCATATTCTCATCCATTTGATAAGCACTACAAACATCATCTATCTTAACCTCAATAATATCAGGTATTTTTTCAATGGTTTCTTTTATAATACTTGGGTTTGAATTTTTAGAGAATGTAGTGCTGAGTTTATAAACTTTTGAAGGTAAGTTATTAACTTTCCATTCTATAAATTCACTATCAGATAAAACATCAATATTAACCAATTTTAACTTTGTATGTGTTGATGAATTTGGATTTTCTAAAATAATAAAGTCAGAATCAATCTCATTTAAAATACCAAAATGAACCTTATTAGAATAAATATCTCTAACACCCACCTCTTGATTAATAAAATTTTTAAGATAGGATAATTCGCGGGTGAATGAATCAACTGCTTTATCACTCCTTCCTAAAGCAGATGGAATATCATCCATGTTCTTAATTGCTTTATTAATAATTTCAACAAATTCATTTTCATTATCATTGGATATGGTCTCTTTTATTTCATTTACAGATTTTGAAAATACATCTCTAACTATTTCTCCATACTCATTTTCTTTTTGAATAGAATAAGTAAGGTAAGGATTTTGTGATGTGATTCTTCCAATAATATCAATCATGAGATTGTAAACAGGACTTGCAAAATTTCGTGTAGTTTTAATATCCACTCCAAGTCTTAAAATAGCTGAAACAGTGGAAATATATGAAAAATGAGTTAAAATCTGAACAACCCCCATCATTTTATCGTGTTCTTTTGGGCTTACTTCTAAAATCCTAACTTTATGTTCATTTAAAAATTTAATGACTTTCCCATACCATTCACCTTTACTTTCAGGTGTTAAAGCAATAACTTGACCCTCCAATGACCTAATTCTTGGACCAAAAATAGGATGGGTTGGAATAAACTCAACATTATTAGGAACATGTTCTTTCATGACTTCAAATGGTTTTTCTTTCACAGAAGCAACATCCAAAATCAAAGCCCCTGGTTTTAAGCAATTAGCTATTTCTATTATAACATCACAAACAGCATCAATAGGAACTGAAACTATCACAACATCACTTAAAGAAGCAATTTTCCTGTTATCATCACTGTATCTAACTCCAAATTCCTTAGAAACTTCATGACCGACTTTAAGGTCACGACCAGTTACAGTCACATCAAAGCCTTCTTTCTCTAAAAAAATAGCTATTGTCTTTCCAAGCCCCTTTGTTCCACCTAATACTCCAATCTTCATGGTTTAACTTTTAAGTATAGTATTTCTCCAAGCTTTTGTAACATTTATTTAAAAATTTTTATTAACAATTATTCTTTAAATTATTCAAATTTTAATTTAAAGAGATATTAAACTTTTTTAAAAATTTGATGATAATATATTATGTTAATAAAGTTAAGCTAAATACTATACCATGGAATTTTTGA
>JAITOM010000052.1 GCA_031289975.1 Methanobrevibacter sp.
AACATCTTTTCCAAAGTATTCTAAAAATCCTAAGATTGTTCGAATACCCGTTTCTTCATTAAGAACTATTCTTCCTTTTCTAACTTCAACTTTAAAGTCATTACCACAAGCTTTATATGTTGGGCTACCTAATTCTGTACTAAGAGATTGGTTTTTATTTTTCATGAAATTAAATTAATCTCTTATATTTTATAAATTTTGTGTTTTTATTATCAAATTTCATGTTATGATATCCCAAATATTATGCGATAATTTTTTGATGCTCAGATGCAACATCAGTTTGATTTTTCACATCCCCATATTTTTAGTTTAAATCCAATTATAGAATGCATATAATAAAAAACATGAATAAAAATATATTTTATTAATAGTTTCCAAATAATTGTACTTAGCGAGAGCTATCGTTTTAGAAATGGAATAATACGAATTTATTGAAAATTTTTTAACTAATTTCATGAAATAAAGAAAATTAAAGAAATTATGATAAACATACTACTTGAAAGTTCGCATATGAGACCATCAAAAGTTTATAAGTTAGAAAAAAGTAATACAAAAAATAGGTTTTTGGAAATCATCAATAATAGATAATGAAAATATTTGAGGGATAAAAATTTTTAATCTTGAAAATGTAATTTCAATAAAGGACTTTAAAAAAGAAGATATTAAGTTCATATTAGATGAAGCATCTAAACTTGAAAAAATAGCTAAATCCCAAGAAACTTCTAATGAATTATTTGGTAAAATCTTAGGAGTTATGTTTTTTGAAGCTTCTACAAGAACAAGATTATCTTTTGAAACCGCTATGAAAAGACTTGGAGGTAATTGTATTGGGTTTACAGGAAGTGATGGAAGCTCAATTATTAAAGGAGAAACAATTGCGGATACATCTAAAATGTTTGAAAGTTATAGTGATGCTATATTGATTAGACATCCTTTAGAAGGTGTTGCAAAATTTATTTCAGATATTGTTGATGTCCCAGTTATTAATGCTGGAGATGGCACAGGTCAGCATCCAACCCAAACACTTTTAGATTTATATACTATAAAAGAAGAATTTGGTAAAATTAAGAATTTAAATATTGCATTAATTGGTGATTTGAAGTATGGTCGCACTGTTCATTCATTATCTTATGCACTTGGGATTTTTGGGGCTAAAATGCATTTTATATCTCCAAATGAACTTAAAATGCCTGATGAAATTCTTCATGATCTTAAAAAGAAAAAAATATCTTATCATGAAACTAATAACCTTAAAGAGGTTATTGATGATTTAGATATTATTTATATTACAAGAATTCAAAAGGAAAGATTTCCTGATCTTGAAGAGTATGAAAAAATAAAGGATAGTTACTTGATTGATAGAAATCTGATTGAAAATAAGAATTTAATTGTTATGCATCCATTACCAAGAACCGATGAAATCAATCATGATATTGATAATACAAAATATAATAAATATTTCAAACAAGCATTTAATGGTGTTCCTGTCAGAATGGCTATCTTAAAGAACCTTATTAAAAGATAGCTAATATTTAAAAAATAGTTATTTGTTTTATATAGTTTCATTTTATCTTATAAGATTATGTTAGTTTTAAAATAAGTTCTCTTAATTTTTCATTTAAATCTTTATAATATTTAATTTCTTTTTCTAATAAATTAAAATTTTCTTTTAATAAGTCGTGCTCATCTTGAAGAGAAAGATAATTTTTATCTAAACCACTAATTTTTTCTTCAAATTCTACTTCTCGATCAACTTTTAAAGTTTCTACTTTCTTTTTAAGTGATTCTATTATGATTTCTTGTTTTTCTATTGTAGAATTTAATTTTTTGTATTCCTCAAATACTTCTTTATTCATGACAATAACTTCTTCATCATCTTGAAAAATATCATTCTTCTTAGGTAATGTTATTTGAACTTGTTCAGTTTGATATTTTTTCTTTTTACCATCTTTTAATTTTCTGGAATATTCTCTAATATATTTTTTCACAGTACCTTCTACATAACCCATAATAAAACCTTAATTTAATATAGTTTAAAACATATTTTATGCAAACATCTATACTTTAGTTGGTAAATTCACACGAATATTATGAAATCGTTAATAGTTGTGAAGTATATCAAAAAATTAGCATTTAGACTATAATGTTTATTTAGGCACTGTAAAAAGAGGATGGATTTTCACAATTGAAAAATTGAAAATAGAGGATAAAAGTTTAATGACATGTATATGACCTAAACTTTTTATGCTACAAATCCAAATTCCGGATTCCGATTTTTCATCCACTTTTTACAGTGCCTAAATAAATTTAAAGTCTTAATTTTTATTTAAAAAAATTTTAAAAAAATTCATTTATTAAAAACTTCACAATGATTTACTATTAATATTTTAATATTTAAGTATAATTAATTCTTTTAAATATAATTAATCTATAATAAATTTTAATCTATGAGGATTCCCGAAAAATGTTATATTTTTCATGATATTTATACTTTTGAACCATTCAACTAAGTATACTTCAATGAATTCTCAACAAACAAAACTATTATTTCAACATAACATCAACTATCTCAACATAATAACTCACTTATTCTTAACAAAATCAACATCTTCTATCAAAATACTGACAATT
>JAITOM010000059.1 GCA_031289975.1 Methanobrevibacter sp.
TTTAAAAATAAGATATTTAAAAATAAGATATTTAAAAATAAGATATTTAAAAATAAGATATTTAAAAATAAGATATTTAAAAATAAGATATTTAAAAATAAGATATTTAAAAATAAATGGTTAATTAGAAACATTTTTTACACTATTATTAATATAAATAATCTTAAATTAATTATAGTAGTTTTGATAAAGTTCTTAATAAATAACTTTTTTAAAAATATTCAATATTATTAAAATATATTTATTTAAAATATATTTATTTAAAATATATTTATTTAAAATATATTTATTTAAAATTAGTTACATTAATTAAAATAAATTTATATTATTTAAAATTTGAAATTATAGATTTTTATAAATTAATATTTGAAATTAAATAATTTAATAAAAAAGATTATCATCCAAAATTTAAGAACTTTTCCAAAATGACTATAGTGGAAAGCTTGAATTTTGGCAAAAATCATTATTTTTAATTTTCTTTTAAATTTAGTTTATTTAATTAAATTTCTTATTTTTAAGAAATAATTAAAATAAAACATTTAGATTTTAAATCAATAAAAATATATTTTTAAAAAATATATTTATTAAAAATTTATCAAACCCTATTATATTATTCCCATTATATTATTAATAAATATTATATAACAACATTTAAATACTTGTATTTAATAAATCATTATTAAATTATATAAACTGATTAAATTAATATTAAATTATATAAATTGTTAAGTTATACAAAAAATTATTAATTTTATTTGAAGGTGCTTTTGTGTCAAAAAATATATCGATGGCTAAAGGAATAATATTATTGTTGTTAGGTATATTTATTACTTATGGGACAATTATCTTACATTTTAGAGATATTTTTACTTATTTAGGATTTATAGTCATTGGTTTCGGAGCATATTCAATGTTTCTAAATTTTCTTAAAAATGGAACATTTAATAACTATACATCTAATAATCAGTTTCAAAAAAACTTAGGGGATAATTCTCCTAAAAAATTAAATAATGCATCAATATTCAATGAAAAAAAATCGTCTAATTTTGATTTATCTAAACCTAAAAGTTCATCTGAATATAAATTAGGGAATAAACTTTCAAGATCTAAAAATATTAATAAATCAAAGTTTATTAATTCAAAATCAGATATATTTAATAATTTTGAATCTGCATCACAAAAATCTAAACCTAAAATAGATAATATATTTCCTAAATTTTCAAGATCTAAAAATATTAATAAATCAAAGTTTATTAATTCAAAATCAGATGATGATCCCTTATTCAAGCCACAAAAACCTAAATTTGTAAAACAAGCTTCATATCCTTTTGTTTTCACTCCTAACTATGATAGACCATCAAATATAACTCGAAAACCTGTGAAAAAAGTTTCAAATTCCTCTAAAACAGAGAGATTGAGTAAAATTAAGCCTACTATTCATGTTAATCAGTTATCTAAAATATTAGGGCTTGAAAAAAATGAGAATGATGATTTAGTCGAGTTAAAGAAAATGTTGGGTGATAATAATTCTAATCAAGGTAATTCTGATTTAAAAGATAATTCTGATTTAAAAGATAATTTAAATCATCCTAATTTAAAAGATTCTGCTCTCAATAACCCTAATCCAATTAAGATAATGGATGATAATTTAGGTAATGAAACTTCTAAAAATAATGATTTAATTAATAAAGAGATTTTAAATGATATGGTTAATAATGATTTTAAAGATGAAAATAAAGCTAAAGATTTTATTAATAAACTTAATGAGATACATATTTTTTGTGGAAATAGGAATTTAAAATTTAATGAAGCATTAGAAAAATTATCCAAAGAGGTAAAGAAAGAAATCGTTATTGAAATTCCAAGTTTAAAATTTTTATCTAATAAATTTTTATTAGCTTTAAATTATTTAAATGCAAGAATAGTAATAGAGAAGTTTGATGTTAAAGATTTATCTTATTCTTTTATGGTGTCTTCTATTTTAGAAAATAAGAATATTAGTATTAAAACAATTAGTTCAGTTGATTCAGTTAATGTCATTGTTGATAATGATTATGCATTACTACTTTCAGAACCTATCAATTCAGGAATTGGTGTTGGTGCAGTTTTCACTGAAAAAGAAGAAATAGCTTCACTTAAAAATGCTTTTGATTTGTTGTGGAAAACTTCAGAGGGACTATAACTTATTGTTATATATTAAATAAAAAGATAAATCAATGTTTTTATAAAAATTAATGACTGGTGATAGTTTTGGAAATTAAATGGATAGGGCATTCAGCATTTGAAATAACAATGGATAATAATATTAAATTTATTATTGATCCTTTTATTAGTAACAATCCTTCAACTAATATTCCTGTTGAGGATGTAGATGTTGATTATATCTTATTAACTCATGGTCATTTAGATCATTTTGGAGATGCAATGGAAATAGCCAATAGAACTGGTGCAAAATGTATAGCCTGTCATGAAATATCATCATTTCTATCAAAACAAGGATTAGAATCTATTGGGATGAATATTGGGGGGTCTTTAGTTCTTAATGGTGTTAAAATTACCATGCTTGAAGCTAAGCACTCTGCTGATATTGACTTTACAGAAGAGATAATGCCTGGTGGTGTCGCCTGCAGTTATTTAATAGAATCTGAATCTGGAAATAAAATTCTGCATTGTGGTGATACAGGTTTATTCTCAGATATGGAAAGAGTAATTGGAGCAATTTATAAACCAGATATAGTCTTAGTTCCTATTGGAGGAAGATTTACTATGGGTCCATTTGAAGCAGCGTTAGCTGTTAAGTGGTTTTCTTCAAAAATAGCTATTCCAATGCACTATAATACATTTCCAGCAATAGAAGAAAATCCAGTGATATTTTCTAACTTTGTTAAGCAACTTGATCCAGATGTTGATGTTGTTATTTTAAATCCTGGTGAGATATTTGAAATCGAAAAAGATGATGGATCAAAATAAAGAGTTATAATTTGAAATAGTTTATATTTAAATTTAGATAATGTTAGGGTTTAATCATGAAACTTGAAGAATTATTAGCAAAGTGTCCTAAATGTGGAAATACAGATAAAACTGCAAAAAGGAAATTTCTTGATGAACATAAAGCACATGCAGAATTAGAATCAATTACTTGTGATGAATGTGGTTATGTATTTAAAAAAAATGATTGAAAAAGAAATTTATCGAATCCACTATATTTTAAGTATAAAACTTGTTTAGGTGAAATTATGGATGAAAAATTATCATTAGATGATGCAATAGCCAAATTAAGCGATAAAAATCTTGAAATAAAAACATTAGCGCTTAATAGATTAGAAGGAATTGAAGATGAAAAAATAATACAACCATTAATTAATACTTTAAATGATGATAATCTTATTATTAAACATAAGATAGCTAAAATATTGGGAGATATGGGCGAATTAGCTGTTGATCCTTTAATAAATACAGTTGAAAAAGAAGAAGGAGACTTTAAAAAATTTGCTACATTTGCTTTAAAAGAAACTAAAAGTGATAGAGCAGTTGATTATTTTGTTGAATGTTTGAATAATGCGGATTGGAGTATTAGAAAAATTGCTGTTAGATCTCTTGGTGAACTTAAAGCAGTTGAACATATAGATTCAATATCTGATGCAACAAATGATGAAGATTGGGGTGTAAGACTTGCAGCTATTAGGTCTCTTGGAGATTTAGAAGTTAAAAAAGCAATAGATCCTATTAAAAAAGCAAGAAGAAGAGAAAAGGATAAGGATTTTAAAAAGGCGGCCAATAAAGCAATTAAACAAATTGAAAAAGCAATTAATATAAGGTGAATAATAATTATTTTTTTTTAATTTAACAAAAATATTTAAAAAATTCCATATTTTTTGAATTCTATAATTGAAAAGGTTTATAAGCAATGAAAAACAATATTATAACATTTAATTTTGTTTAAATAAAGTTCAGGTTAACTTTAACAATTGAATAGAACATTAACATGGAATATGCATTATTTTTGATTGTTCCATGATTATTCCCCCTTCTAAAAAAAAGTAGCAAAAAAAGTAACTGTTTGCCAATTTACATGTAATTTTTATTTAATTAATATTATTTTTAAAGAGAATCATTTTTTAAATACTATACTTTGATTAATATTAATATTTTTTTGAAATTTCATTAAAATATAGTAACTATGGAAAAGTTCTTAAATTTTAAAATGATGAATTTTTTATTTATTTAATTTTAAATATTACTTCATGAAAATCTATAATTTTAAATTTGAAATAATATAAATATATTTTGATTAATATAACTAATTTTAAATTAATATTTTTTAATAATATTCATGTTTAAAAAAATTATTTATTAAAAACTTTATCAAAACCACTATAAATAAAATTAATATTCTTAAAATTAAATTATCTTTAAAATAAAATTAAAAATAAGTAAGTGAATAAGACAATTATTAAATTAAATAATTTTAAGTATAGTGTATGAAATAATGTTTGTAAGTAAAAAAAAAACTTTGTTTTTCTAATTGAACAATTTCAATAATGAAATTTTTTAAATCAGATCATAAATGTCAAATTTTTAATTAAAAAATTATAATTATTATTTAAAAAATTATTATTTAAAAAATTAATTTAATATTAATTGAAATTTTTAAACAAATTTATATTATTATTCTGGGATTTATATATCTTAGATTCTCAATAAAATGAACTAATAATGATTTAAAATAATGTTTATGTGATTAATATGACACAATTGAAAAAAGCAAATAAAGGAATCATTACTGATGAAATGAAAGTCGTTGCTCGGAATGAAAATCTTTCAGAAGAGTTTATTAAAAATTCAGTAGCAAAAGGTAGGATTGTAATTCCAGTAAATCATAATAGAGATATTGAACCATGTGGTATTGGATCAGGACTACGAACAAAAGTTAATGCAACAATCGGAACATCAACAGACATAGTAAATTTTGATGAAGAAGAGTTGAAAGCTAAAATAGCTATTGAAAATGGTGCAGATACTCTTATGGAGCTTAGTATAGGTGGAGATTTAGATGAAATAAGAAGAAGAATAATAAAAATGTCATCTCTTCCTGTTGGAAGTGTTCCAATATACCAAACAGCTATTGAAACCATAAGAAAAACTGGTTCTTCTATTGAAATGAATGAAGATGATATGTTTAAAAATATTGAAAAACAAGCCAAAGATGGTATAGACTTTATGGCTATTCATTGTAGTGTGAATATAGAAACTTTAGCTCGACTTAAAAGACAAGGTAGAAAAGGTGGGCTTGTATCTCGTGGTGGAGCATTTATATCTGCATGGATTGTTGAAAATGAAAGAGAAAATCCATTGTACCTGAACTTTGATTATATTCTTGAAATAGCTAAAGAATACGATGTTGTACTTTCACTTGCTAATGCAATGAGAGCTGGTGCAATAGCTGATTCTACTGATAGGGCTCAAGTTCAAGAATTAATTATTCTTG
This sequence comes from Methanobrevibacter sp., assembly GCA_031289975.1. Taxonomy (GTDB): domain Archaea; phylum Methanobacteriota; class Methanobacteria; order Methanobacteriales; family Methanobacteriaceae; genus Methanovirga. The sequence goes on from JAITOM010000059.1 coordinate 5,489, forward strand.
GTGAGTTGGTTGATAAAGCTCGTGAAGCTAATGTTCAAGCGATGATTGAAGGACCAGGTCATATTCCATTAAATGAAATTCCTGCAAATGTGACTATTCAGAAAAAACTTTGTGGTCAAGCCCCATTTTACATGTTAGGTCCTCTTGTTACTGACATATCTCCAGGTTATGATCATATTTCTTCTGCAATTGGGGCTGCAGCTTCAGCTAAGGCAGGAGCAGATTTTATATGCTATGTTACCCCAGCAGAACATTTAGCTCTTCCAAGTCCTGAAGATGTGAAAACTGGTCTAATAGCTACAAGAATAGGAGCTTATGTTGGAGATATGGCAAAAGGGATTCATAATGGTGAAAAGGATCTAAAAATGGCCAATGCAAGGAAAAAATTAAATTGGGAAGAGCAGTACCAATCAGCTATTTGTCCAGCTGATGCCCGAAAAATAAGAGAAAATAGACCACCAGAAGATCCTGATACTTGTACAATGTGTGGAAGCTATTGTGCAGTGAAAATAGTTAATGAATGGTTAGATAAAGCCGATCCAGATTTCTTCGATGAAATTTAATTTCGACCAATCATTTTAAAGGGCATTGTAAAAAGAGGATGGAAATTTAAAATCTAAAATTAATCATTTATTTTTAAATATCTTATTTTTAAAAATTTCAATTATAGTAGTTTTGATAAAGTTCTTAATAAATAATTTTTTTAAAAATAAATATTATTAAAAAATATTTATTTAAAATTAGTTATATTAATTAAAATAAATTTATATTATTTAAAATTTAAAATTATAGATTTTTATAAATTAATATTTAAAATTAAATAATTTAATAAAAAAAAATTATCATCCAAAATTTAAGAACTTTTCCAAAATGACTATACTTGCAAACATTATTTTAATACACTATAGTTTAAGATTTTAATATTCTTTTGTTATTAAAAATATTATTAAAAAATATATTAATTTATAAAATATAAATTAATAAAGTGTAAATTATAAATAAGTTATATTATTAATAAACAAAAAAAATAATGTGTTTCTTATCAAACTTTCATTTAAACTATAATATTATATTTAAGCCATACATACTTTATATTTTGGGGCAACAATTATTTTTTGATGGAAAAAATTACTAAATTTGTATGGTAATATAATACATGTAGAAATACCTTTTTCAATGAAATAATGCACTTTTCTCGACTATTTAATAATTGTTACCCAATCTGATTTAAAAATGGGTTTAGTTAAAATTTCAATAAAAAGATTTAGAAATTAAGAAACAAACCCAAAAATACCATTAATCCAAAATCGACCATTTGACTCATAAACCATTATTCAATTCTTTCCCCTTTTAAATATGTACTTGTTGCTTCATTAATTTTAACTTTAATAAATTCTCCAGGATTTGCATTATCCACAACAACAGGAATATATGAATCTGTTTTTCCT
>JAITOM010000060.1 GCA_031289975.1 Methanobrevibacter sp.
ATTATTAAATTTTTAATTAAAAAAATTATAATTATTATTTTTAAAAATAAAGAAATAAAAACTATTATTTAAAAAGTTAATTTAATATTAATTTGAAATTTTTAAAAATAAGATATTTAAAAATAAATGATTAATTACAAACATTTTTTCAACACTATATTTATAATTCATATTTTATAAAATTAACATGGTTATAATGATAATTAACTTAATTTAGCTATTTTATCTGCAAAACCATTTAATACTTTTTTTGAAAGTCCCTCAATGAACTTTATTGAACCTGCACATTCATGTCCTCCACCATCAATTCCTGCTTCAGGAACTTCAGTAGTTAAATCCCAAATAATTTCATTGAGATTGAAACCAAATTGTTTGTTTACTGCTTCTGTTGCCCTTACAACTCCAAAGTCGGGTCCATAAGCAAGGGTCAGAATTGCTTCCTCCTCACCATACTTTTTCACTACGGCATCATGAACAAAACCACAGGTTTTACCTGGAGCTGGAAATGTGAATCTGTGAGCATATTTCTCAACATCCAACATATTAAATATAATTCCATTATTTAATTTAGTTTCTTTAAGGTTGGGAAGAGCCGCTTTAAGTTGAGTATCTACTCGTTTATTATACTCTTTAAAGAGAGCATTTAATAATTTTTCATGCTTATCAAAGTTATCGACATTTAAAATAGTGTCCATTATTCCTCTACCATTCATAAATCTAAGATAATATGCTTCAAAATCTACACATTCAGCTATTTTTCTTAAATTTTCTTTAGAATATCCTTTCTTGATAGCTATTTTAATATATTCCTCTGCTTCATTAGAATTTGCATGATCTCCGATTACAGCTATTCCAGGAAGGTGTTTTATAAGTTCAACCACATCAGGATTTATCATTCTGGCAACCTCAAATCCTAAACACCCTGCTGTTATTTGAGAATCACCACCAACAAGATAAGGATTCACATGAACATCAACAAATTCATCCACCTCTACTTTACCATTAATCACTTCTCCTGGGAAGTGATGGTCAATAACAACTATTTCAATGTTATAAATTTTTGCTTTCATCAATGCTAAAACATCTTCCTCAGTTGAACCATTATCTAAAAGAATTATTAATGGTAGTTTCTGACCATGACGCTGTAGATCCTCTAATGCAAAAGATAAATCTTTTACAACATCTTCAAGTTCATAAAATGGAGCCTTACTTGGTGCCCTTTTAAAGTAATGCCATTCTGCATCCTTATCGGGATTAATTTCATTTAAATAAGGGATAACTGCTTTTTCCATAGCAATTCCAGCACAAATTCCATCAGCATCTGCATGATGTCTTATTAAAATAGACCTTCCATCTAAAATAGCTCTACGAATAGTTTTTGCAGCTTTCATCATTTTAGGTTTTAATTTTTCTAAAATAGGGCTTTCAATGATGAAATCCCTATCTTCTACTTCTGCACGTTTATCTAAAGCTTTATCAATGAGTTTCTTTATTTTTTCAGCTTCAATATCATCTAAAGCTTCAATTAAAGATGATTCAATCTGAGTTTTACCTCCATGTTCACTAAGTTCTCCAATGACCTCAACAAAATCCCCAAGATCAATAGTTGGATAAGCACGAGTACCTGCTTCATCAAATGCAGCAACCCATGTGATGCCTGTTTCATCTGTTATTGTAAATATTGTTGGTCCTGATGTTTGTTGAATTTGTAATACTTCACCTTGAATCATTATATTTTTTCCAGTTGTAATATCTTCAAGTGAAGCTATTGTAGACCTTACTATATTTTTCTTTAAAGTTTTAAGCTTAAATTTACCAACAATAAGACTATGTTGTAAATCTACTTCTCCTCTATCTTTTTTTATTTGAGAAACTTTAACAAATATTTCATCTGAAACTTTATATTTTGGATTTTTCTCCCTTAATAAACCCCAAACATCTTTATTTAAACTAACAAAAATACCATATCTTTCTACTCTACTAACCTTTCCTTTATAGGTCACATCTTTTTTTAAGTCTTCCATTTCTGATAAATTATCTAAAACATAGATAATTTGTTCTTCATTTAGGATTGTTTTTATTCTTTCCTCTTCTTTTTTAATTTTTTCATCCTCTTCTTTTTTTATTATTTTAATACACTCGGTACATAAATCTAAATTTTCTTCAATAGTCTTTCCACATCTACTACAAACATTTAACTCTCCGGTTCCATCACATATTTCACATTTTCTATATACATCGATTTTTCCTGTTCCATTGCAAACTTCACAAGGTACATCACTATCATGTTCAAGGTCGAATTTTGCTTTTGCACCACTATTAATTCCTTTAAAATGATTTTTTGTTTCAAATGTGTTTTCAAATCCTGTTCCATCACACGCTTTACATATTTTTCTTTTAACTATAGTAGACCCTTTTCCATCGCAATTTAAACACTTTTTTTTCATTAATTTACCTCTTATTAACTAAATGTTCATTTATTTACTTTTAATTTAATGTTTACATAAAAACTTTTTATTAAATTATAGTGATAAGTTCAATGTTTGCCAGTTTTATAATATTTTATATGTGCAATGATTATTTAAATTAAATTTAAAAGAATAATATCAATTTATTTTAATATTTATGAATGACAAAATTTTCTAAAAACACTACTATTTAATTTTGAATATCAATTCATGAAAATCTTTAATTTCCTAATTTTAATTAAAATTGATATTAGATATTATATAATAATATATAAATTATAATATAATTTAATTAAATATAAATAATTTTAAATTATAGTGATATAAAAAATGTTTGTAATTAATCATTTATTTTTAAATATCTTATTTTTAAATATCTTATTTTTAAATATCTTATTTTTAAATATCTTATTTTTAAATATCTTATTTTTAAATATCTTATTTTTAAATATCTTATTTTTAAA
>JAITOM010000080.1 GCA_031289975.1 Methanobrevibacter sp.
TGAAGATGATAACTTTTTATTAATCCATTTTAAAGAGTTTTTCTATTATTACAGTAATTTATCGTCACTTGTTGAAAATTGGCTTCATAAATTCATTACTTAAAAACATTTTTTATTCCACTATATTTCACAGCTAAGGTGTAACGACCTTAACATATCACTAATAACATTAACCGAAAGATTTAATACATCATCATTCAATAATACTTCATGTGATGTGTTGTTTTTTTGTTTTTCCATAATATTATATATATACACACACCACACCATATAATACTTACTTTACGAACTACTGATTATTATACAAACCCCTATATTTCATTTATTAATATATATTACTTATTTAATAATATAATAATTATAAGATACAATAGATTAATAATATTAACTAAAAATAATATTGAGCAATGAAAATAATAATTAATAACTGTAATTAATATTATTTTAATTAATAATTTGATATTTTAATTATAGTAGTTTTGATAAAGTTCTTAATAAATAATTTTTTAAAAATAAATATTATTAAAATAAATTTATATTATTTAAAATAAATTTATATTATTTAAAATTATAGATTTTTATAAATTAATATTTAAAATTAAATAATTTAATAAAAAAAATTATCATCCAAAATTTAAGAATTCTTCCAAAATGACTAATAAATCATTTAAAATAATTATAATAAAAAAATAATTATATTCTAATACATTAAGGATTTTGTATAAACTTGTTTATTATTGAAAAATTATTTTTCAATTTAGAAGAATTTATTCCTCGTTTGTGAAAATAATATTTAAATATGAGTTATTATAATATTAATCAATTTAAAATAATTTAAATTTAAAAATTTAATAATTAATTAAATAAAAATTAAAATTAATCAATATTACATCTGTTCAAACATTTTTACTTAAAAACATTACCTCCCAGATATATAAAAACATTACCTCCCAGATATATAAAAATTCATAATATTTAATTAATAATATTATAATGGAAAATATATGAGTGAAATTTAAATCCTCCACATATAAAACTATGAATTATTTTTTTAATTCGTAATCCAATTTAATTCGACTGATTTCTGGGCTAATTTGACCCATATATTTACTATCTCTTTCAGGATGGCCATAAGGTTTTTCTGATGGGGAAGTCATGGTTTCAAAAACAATTTGACATACTCTTTGACCAGGATATAAAGCAACTGGTATTTTACCTATATTGGATATTTCTAAAGTTATTCTTCCTTCAAAACCAGGATCAATGTATCCTGCTGTCACATGCATAGTCACACCTAACCTTCCCATTGAAGAACGACCTTCAACTCTTGCAACTAAATCATTGGGGATTTTTACAGTTTCATGGGTCGTAGCTAATGCAAATTCATTAGGATGTATGATAAAAGAATCTCCATCAGGAATATTAACAGATTCCATATATGATGAAAGGTCAATTGAATCTTTTGGATCAATAAAAGGTTTTCTCACTATTTTAAATGACTTAAACTCATTTCCAATTCTTAAATCAACTGAAGAAGGCTGTATTTGCTTTTCAAAATCTTTTAAAGGTTCTATAACAATCTTCTTAGAATTTAAATACTTTTTTATATCTTTATCACTTAAAATAGTCATGAAATATCTCCATTAAATTTATGAATATGGTACTGTAAATTTAGCATGGATTCTTGCAATTGAAAAATTAAGAAAATCAAAGACAAACTTTTAAAACATTAAATCAAAGATTTAATTAAATTTCTTTCAGAAATAAACGGGAAATCAAAGATTTTTTGTTTCTAACTTTAAAAAATAGAAAATTTTTTAAAATTAAGAAAATAGACTAAAAATTTGATGATGTGTATACGATTTAAATTTTTTCTGCCTAAAAACCAAATTCCAGATTTTAAATTTCCATCCTCTTTTTACAGTATCTTAAATATCAATATTATTTATTAAAATATTTTAATTACATTATAAAATATTCTAATTATCCTAAATTAATTTTAATTATTATGGCTTATACAATCTATTTTTACAATTATAGTGTTTTACCAAAACTTTTATAACCTTTTCCAAATTACATTTATAATATTTATCCTTATAAAAATCATCAAATTTTAATATAAATGAATTTAAAAGATTATTAATAAAGTTTATAAATATTAGATAGGTTATAAATTTTAAGTAAAACACTATAGTTTTATTAAATAAAATAATAAGCATAAAACGAATAATAAAATCTTATTTTTTTAATATTAGTTTGATTTTTCTAAAAAGTCCTTTTAATGTGTGAGCTTCTCTTCCAGTTATAAAACCACGGTTTATTATATTTTTAAATGTTTGTAAATTTGTTTTTTGCTTATGTTCTGGAAGATTTAAGGTTTTTATAATCTCTTTTAGATCAGAAATTAAGTATTCTTTTTCTATACTATTTGCCTCTATCAAACCAATTCCTGAGAATTTATTCCTATCTTTAAATAATTCATAAAGTATAATAGCTACTGCATGAGATACATTCATAATAGGATAATCTTCATTTGTAGGAATACTAACAATAACATCACATAATCTAATTTCATCATTATTTAATCCATTCCCCTCTCTACCAAATATAATAGCTATTTTATTATTAAAATTAATTATTTCACTTAATTCACTTGGAGTTATAGCTATTCGTGATAGGTTATAACTACCACCTGGCTTGCCAGTTGAACCAATAACAAAATTAATTTTTTTAAACATTAAGAAGTCATTGAGACTTTTATATATTTCTACATTTTCTACAATAAATTTGGCATGCATAGCATAATAATAAGCTTCTTTTTCAAGTTCAGATGGGTTTATAAGAACTAAATTTTTCAAACCGAAATTTGCCATGGTTCGTGCTATAAAACCTATATTTCCTGATGATTCTGGTTCTACAAAGACTATATAAATATTCTCATAAATATCGGTATCATCTTTAGTGAATTTAACACTGCCCACAATCTCGATATCTTCTACTTTAGATTTAATTTTATCTTTTACTTTAATTTCATCATCAGACTTAGTTTTATCACTATCTTCTATTTTATTTAATGTGTTTTCTTCATTTTCTACAATTATTTCTTCTGATGAAGCAGTATCTCCCATAAGCACCACCTTAATTGTATGATTCCTTTAAAAGTTCTAATATATTCATTACTTTAATATTTTCTAAGCCTTCTTTATCTAAACCATCTTGAATGTTATATTGGCAAAATGGACATATAGTTACTACTTTATCAGCATTAGTTTTCTTAATCATTTCAGCTTTTTTCTTAGCTAATGCCTCAGCTATTTCTGGTTTTCCAGCTCTCACTCCTCCACCTGCTCCACAACACTGATCTGATTTTTCCATCTCCACAAAATCAATGCCTTTAATTTTATTTAAAATATCTCTTGGTTGTTTTGATATTCCTTGTCCTCTGATAAGATGACATGGATCATGATAGGTGACTACCATATCTAATGGTTTCATATTATCAGTATTTAACTTATCCACTAAAAACTCACTAATATCTAAAACATTGAACTTCACACCATACTCAGGATAATCATTTTTAAGTGTTGCACCACAACCAGCACATAAAGTTACTATAGTATCATAATCAGAGAAAATTCTCTTATTTCTTCTTACAAGATCAGGTATAATATCAATTTGCCCAGTTCTAAGTAAAGGAGAGCCGCAACAGACTTGTCCTTCAGGAACATCAGCTTCAATACCATTTTCTTTTAAAACATCCATCAATGAAAAACCAACATTTTGAAGTCTATAATCAACCATACATCCTGTGAAAATAGCTATTTTATTCTTAGAATTCTTCTTTTTCTTATTAATCTCATGAATAAAGCCTTCCCCTAATGGTTCAATTGATCTTCCTGCTTTCATTATAGCTGTTTTAATAGCTTTATGAGCATCAAGCGGACCTAAATCTTTCTTATATGCTAAAACCCTTAATTTTTCTATTGCATCTGAAAAGCTATTTATATTTTTTGGACACACTTGACCACATTTACCACAACTTGTACAATTGTAGAGACCATTTCTAATACTTTCAGTTGTTCTATCCTCTTTATCTCTTGGGTCAAAATCAAATTTAGATATATATCTCATAAAATAAGGTCCTGCAAAATTAGCACTTTCTTTAATTACAGGACAAGCAGATAGACAAGAATAACATTCAATACAAGTTCTTACTTTCTTTGTATTTTCACAATCAACACTCGGTATTATTAAAGGGTTTTTTTCTTTACTTTTATTATTTATTTTTCCAACTGATTTTTCCTTTTCTTGTTTTAAATAATTTTCATCCTCTAAAAATAATTTCATAATAGCTACTTTCTCATCAATCTCAGATTTATCCACAATCAAATCTTTTATCACTGGAAAATCTAAGGGTGTTATAACATCCCCATTTTTCACTTCTCTTTTACATGCTAATTCAACTTCATCATTAACCTTTAAACTACATGAACCACATTGTCCTGCTCTACATGAACTTCTAAAGCTTATATTTTCATTATATTCATTATTAATATAATTTAAAGCATCCAATATGTTCATTTTTTTCTCTTTTTCAACTGAAAAACTTTTAAAATAAGGTTTTTTATCTTTTTGTTTATCAATCCTTAAAACTTTAATTTCTATCATAATGTTTTTCACCCACATCATTAAGAATTATATTTTAAATATAAAATTAGCCAATTTAATTATTAATCTTTTTAATTCATTGAACATTGAAAAGAGTTAAATCATGTGAAAGCTATTACAGAATGTGTGTTAAAATCAGAACAATGAATTTTTTAAAAATGAATCATGCTTATTAAATTTTTGATTAAAAAAATTATAATTATTGTTTTTAAAAATTGAGAATTGAATAAATTATCCTAAGTTGAAAACAAATTTTCAACAATGAAAAAAATAAAAATTATTATTTAAAAAATTAGTTTAATATTAATTGAAGCTTTTAAAAATAAAATATTTAAAAATAAATGATTAATTACAAACATTTTTTACATCACTATATTAAAAGATATTTATTTAAAATAAGTTTATATTATTTAAAATTATAGATTTTTATGAATTAATATTTGAAATTAAATAATTTAATAAAAAAGATTATCATTCAAAATTTAAGAACTTTTCCAAAATAACTATAGTATATTTTCAGCATGTAAAAATAGGATAGAAATTTAAAATCTGGAATTTGGTTTTCAGGTAGAGAAAATTTAGAACATATATCTCATTAAATTTTTATTCTATTATCTTAATTTTTCAATTGTGAAAATCCATGCTAAATGTACAGTGCCTATTTTAATAATATTTATTTTTAAAAAAGTTACTTATTTAGTGAGCGACAATTATTTTTCAATGGAAAAGTTACTAAATTTATATGACTGCATGTACCTGGAACTAACTCTTCTCGTGAAACAATGGATTATTTTTGATTATCTCATAATTAGTTGCCCACTCTGCAATACAATAATCCAAATTTATTTATTAATTTTAGTTTGGAGTGAATTTAAATGGAAGATGAATTAAAAAATAATTTAAAGAGATTTTTAGTATCCTTAACAATATATGCACTTGCTTTCACCTTTTTTGATAATTTTCTGTATTTTCAAGATAAAATTGATCCTTCTATAATTCTTATATCTTTTTTTCCTTTAATATGGGGTCCAATTGGGATTGCGGGTTTATGTATTGGGGATTTAATAGCGAGACTTATAGCTGTTCAAATACATAATGCTTTTACCATTCCTGAAGCTTTATTTTTTTCTTTAATTGTTTTAATTATAAGTATTTTTATCTATAAACTATATTACTCCTTTGACTTTAATAAAAAAATATCAACAATGCATTTATATGAATCATATAATTTAATTAAGTTTATAATAATAATTTGCCTAACTAATGCATTTTATGTATTTATTCATATTTATTTTGCAATAGCTTATTCAGAAACCTTATTTCACATACAACTTATAGATGAATTTATTAATAGTTTTCTTTTTATAACAAACACATCCCTTATTTTAAGTATTTTATTTATTTCAATAGCTGGTTTGGCTAATTTCAATATTTACAAACCTAAAAAAACAAGACACAAACTCTTTTCTAAATATTTAAAACCTTTTTCTGATTATTTAAAATCTTATTCTGATTATTTAAAATCTTATTCTAAATTTATTAATGTTATGTTACCTGTTTATACAGTAGCATTGTTTATTATAATTATAAGGTTTTTTTTCACTGGAATTCATGATGAAAATAATAGTGCACTCATTATTATCGATCTGTTTTTTATAATTTTTTTAGTTATTCTTAAGCCAATTACTAAAGATATTGTAGTTAAAAAAAATAAATCTTTCAATGAACTTGTAATTTTTATTTTCATGTTTTTATCAGTATTTTCAATGTTACTTACAATTATATTTACATTCTCGAGTAATTCTTTTAACATATTTGAACATGATAATGCTTTAAATACCTTTTTAAGTAGTGCAATCACCTTTGTACAGATTATAATCACTTTTATTATTTCTATATTTTTAATGAATTATTTGGAGAGTCATTTCTCTAAGCCATTAAGTTCAATTTCTGATATTACGGAAAATTATGTTTTAGATAAACTTAATAATGAAGATGAAACATTAGAATCTGATGAAAAATTAAATGAAAAAATAGAACTTGTATTAAATGAATTAGATGTTTTATCCCATAATAAATATG
>JAITOM010000087.1 GCA_031289975.1 Methanobrevibacter sp.
AATTCCAGTAACAAAAACAAACTTAATATACTCCTCTGATGTTTTTAAAACATTATAAAAATTCTGCAATATTTTCCTATTTTCATCAGCTAAGGAAATATTATTCATATTATCGATTATAGGTGCATCATATTCATCAATTAAAACAACAACTTTTCTTCCACTGGATTTATAAAGTAAAGTGATTAGTTGAGCGAATTTATCTTCTAATAATAATTTTTTTTTCAATTCTACTTCTTTTTCTTCTGCAAGGAGTTCTATATTATCTATAATAGATTTTTTTAAATTTTTAGGCGAATTATTTGCCCGTCCACCCATATTAAGATGAATAACAGGATATATTTCATTCCAATCCCATTTATCATATATATAAAGATCTTTAAATGGTTCTTTATTTCCTTCAAATAATTCTTTAAATGTGCTTACAAGCAATGACTTTCCAAATCTTCTCGGGCGAGAGAGAAAATAATATTTTCTACCTTGATCCATCATTTTCTTTATAAATCTTGTTTTATCAACATAAATTTTATTTTGTTCTATTAAATCACTAAATTCACTAATCCCTAAAGATAATCTATTCATAATATCTTCGCCCATGATTTCAGTCCCCCCATAAATATTTTATATTATTAACTATTTCATTTTTATCATTAATCTCTAAAATAAACCTTCCATCATAATTTTTTTCTTTAAATTTATTCATAATCTTTTTAAAATCGATTTTTCCTTTACCTAAAGATAAGTGCAAATCTTTATCTCCAAAGTTATCTGATAAATGGACATGTTTAACCGAATCAAAATATAATTCTTCTTCCCTAAAACCATTAGTAAAAGCATGACCAATATCTAAAACCATATTCATTTCAAGATCATTTAATAAATCATTTAACTCATGAATATTTTTATAGATAAAACCTTCATGATTCGCCATATTCTCAATAACAGGATTAACACCAAATTCTTTCCCATAATCTCTACAGATCTCTAAAGATTCTCTACTTCTATTTAAAATTTTCTTCTCACACGGTTCACCTAACAAAGAAAAGCCTCCTGGATGAACAACAACAATATCAGCATCCAATTCATTAGCTGTTTTAATAGAATTTTTAATTTCAATAATGGATGCTTTTTGAATTGTTCTATTTAAAGATGCTAAATTTATATCTGTTGTAGGAGAATGTATAGAATATTTTAAATTAAATGACTTAAACAATTCTGTATCTAATCTATTATTCGGATACTCCATGGATATTTCAAAATATTTAATATTTAAATTTTCTACAAATTCTAAATTTTTCAACAAATTTCCATCATAAACTGTAAGAGAAGAAACACCAATTTTCATAAACAATCAACAAAAACATACATAACCATAAAATCCTAATCAAAATGTAAAATCCATTTAATCATGAAACAAATCTAAGCTAATAAAAAAAAATAAAACTAAATATTATTTTATATTATAGTTTAGAACCAAATTTTTCGCAATTTAAAAATTTTTTAATTTTTATTAAAATATTCTAATTTTTAATATTATCTAAAAAATTTTATTAATTTATAATTAAATAGTTTATTTTATTTATTTTTTAAAAATAATAATTTTAATTTTTAAAAAAATTGATTTAAGAAAAATTATAACTAATGATTTTTGCAAAAAATTAGGTGTTAAACTATAACAGAACATTAATATTATTATATAAAAACAGAATATAAAATTTTATATTTTAAGAGAGGAACTTCAAGTGTAAAAAATTTTTTAAATTCAAAAATGAACGAACCTCTCTAAAATAAAAATTAAAAAAATAGATAAAAATAAAATAAAGGGTTTTATACTAATACAAATACCCTAAAAAAACATATTACAATTTAGTAATTCCAGTAGTAGAAATATTAGGTAAAAACTTTTTTTTGGCTCTTACAAATATCCTACGGAACAACTCAAACAATAAAGTCAAAGCAATTAAATTCGTTAAAGCATGTGTCAAATCAAAAGAAAAACCAGTAATACAAATACCAATAAAAGAACTTAAATCCATATCAGGCATGAAAAAGAACATAGAAATATTACTAATCCAACCATACACAAACCCCCATGCGAATCCAAAAACACCTCTTGAAATATATCCTATAATATCATTCTTAATTAATATTTGGGCCAAAAATCCAGCACTCAACCCCATTAATCCCCATCCAATTATTTGAAATACAGTCCAAGAACCTAAACCCATACCCATCAAATCAGTAACTACAGGAGTTAACAAACCCACAATCAAACCTATTCTCCAACCAAAAATAATACCTGCCATTATAATAATGAATGAAGCAAGTTGTATTGATGCTATGGATGCGAAAGCTATTCTTCCTATAGAAGCAATAGCTACAAGAGCTGCGATAAGCACCACAGTCTCCACTGGCATCTTATTATTAAAAAAACTCATAAAATAAACACCTCTTATATTTCTTCAATAAATTTTTCATATTATTTAAAATCAATGAAAATTCATATAAATTTTTTCATTAGAAATCCATTTCACCTATTTTAGGGAATTTTCCTCTAACTTCATCTGTAGCAATTCTCTGATTTTTCTTTGGTTCAGGATTACCCAC
>JAITOM010000117.1 GCA_031289975.1 Methanobrevibacter sp.
TTATTTATTTATTTTTAAAAATAATAATTATAATTTTTTTAATTAAAAATTTGACATTTATGATGTAATTTAAAAAATTTCATTACTTACAAACATTATTTCATACACTATAATTAAAATAAATTTATATTATTTAAAATTTAAAAGTATAGATTTTTATAAATTAATATTTAAAATTAAGTAATTTAATAAAAAAATTTATCATCCAAAATTTAAGAACCTTTCCAAAATGACTATAATTTAAAGGCACTGTAAAAAAAGGATGGAAATTCGCAACCTGGAATTTGGATTTGTAGCAGAAAAAGTTTAGACCATGTACATGTAATTAAACTTTTATCGTCGGTTTTCAATTGTGAAAATCCATGCTAATTTTACGGCACTGTAAAAAGAGGATGGAAATTCACAATTTGGAATTTGGATTTTAGCATAAAAACATTAAGCCCATACACATGTAATTAAACTTTTATCAGATGTTTTCAATTTTTCAATTGTGAAAATCCATGCTAATTTTACAGTGCCAATTTTACAGTGCCATATTTGATGATATAAAAAATAAAATAGAAAATTACTTCAGGCAAACATTCCCCAGATCAGAAAGAAAAAATTATACTTAAAACAATCCAAAGAAGATTATTTAACATTAAGAAGAGCCTGATGGAATAAAAAAGTAGGTAAACCACCCACAACTTGACAAATATTAACCAATACTTAAAAACATTGATAAACAGAAGATGAGACAAAGGTGAAATTTTATAGACTTAGCTTGGGTGCTGTAAGCTAAACAAGATTTTCACCCGAATTTAATACTTTCACGAACATTAAGTATGATTTTTTTTATTTTGGTCATGATCTTCCATGAAGAAAATTAGAAATTTTCTGACTTATAAAATCACAGACTTTATAAATATTAATTTAAAATCATTTATATTAATCAAAATATATGTATATTATTTAAAATTTAAAATTATATATTTTTATAAAGTAATATTTAAAATTAAATAACTTAATAAAAAAATTTTTCATCCAAAATTTAAGAACCATTCCAAAATGATTATAATTTTGTTAATATTAATTTTGTTATAAGTAATATTTATATAGTATGAATTTCAATTTATTATAATACTATTTAAATAAAATAATTAAAATCTAAAAATAGTAAAAAAGTTGGATAATGTGTTTAAATTATGATTAAAAAAGAGGATAATATTTTAAAAGACTATATATTTAAAATTATTTTTGGACGAGTTGCATCAAAGGAATTATTAGAAGATTTTCTTGAAAGAATACTTGATATAAAAGTTGAAGTTGCACAAATTGTTAATAATGAAATAATTCGAGAAGCACATGAATCTAAGAGTTCAAGCTTGGATTTAGTAATTATAACAAAAAATGGTGACATAATAACTATCGAAGTTCAAAATGAATCTTATGTTGGGATGGAAAAAAGAATAAAACATTATTCTGATAGATTGGGTTCTACAATGCTTAAAAAAGGAGATGATTACTGTAAATCACATAAAGTGATTTCAATAGCAATACTAAATCACAAAATTTATAAGCAGAAAAAAGATAAATATAAACATGTCTTTAAAATATTAAATACTGAAGATCAATCTATCTATGATGATGATCCATTGGAGATAATCATCTTTGATAAGATGAAAAAAGAAAATTATAATATAAATAATCCTCGTGATCGCATTTTCATGTATCTATATGGATTATTAAATGATAATGAACTCAAAACAGTCCTTGCTGAAGATAGTTTAATAAGAAGAATAGAGGAGACTAAAAATATGATCTCAAAAAGTCAAGAAGCAGAAATTTTAAAAATAGAAATTGAAAAAAGACAAATGGATGAGCAAATCCGATTAGAAACCGTAAAAAAAGAAAGTGAACAAAAAGGTATAGAGAAAGGTATAAAAGAAGGTGAAGAAAAAGAAAAATTCAAGTTTGCTTTAAAATTAAAAAATAAAGGTTTTTCTTTGGATGAAATTAGTGAAATAACTGAATTACCATTTGAAAAAGTAAAAAATCTAATCTCAAAATAATTAGAGAGTGCAAAAATGTGTGGAGATTTTGTAAATTTTGGATTTTTATATATAAATTAAATTTAAAACAGAATATTAATTATTTCAATCTTTATAAATTATAAAGTTCTCTAAAATGACTATTCTTTAAAATGACTATATTATGTTTTTATATTTTTTTAGCAAATCGATTTTTTTATTTCCAATTTCAACTAATTGAAACTTAGCATAATTTACTTTAACTTTATCATCTGAATCTATTTCTATCTGTTGATTAGCAATATGAGCAAGTGCTTCCTCATATTTTCGAGTTTTTTCTAATTATTTTTGAAGTTTAGTATTATTTTTAGTAGCATGAGCTTTTTCTTCATCATCACTACTGTTTCTTATCACTTGTTCGTTATTTAATATTTCCCTTTCAATCGCTTTTGTGTTTTATGTAAGTAATCTGTTTAACACGAGCAACAGTATCAGATAACTGCTTAATCCCAAGAATCTACGACCTTAGGTCGTAGTATTTCAATAATGTAATAAAATAAATAAGGAATAAAGAATATATAAAAAATAAAAGATAAAAAAAGTAAAAATCATTTAAATAATAAAGTTCATATTTAAACATAAGCTATTATCATTATAAATATGATTAAAAAATATTGGCATTATATATTGGGTTTAAAAAGATGGTTATGGAATTATTAGCTCCTGCAGGATCATATGATGTTTTTAAAATAGCTGTTAATACTGGATCTGATGCAGTTTATTTATCAGGAAAACAGTTTGGAGCTCGAGCATTTGCAGAAAATTTTACTATGGAAGAAATTGAAAAAAGTGTGAAATATGCTCATTTAAATAATGTTAAGGTTTTTATCACAATCAACACATTAATAAATAATTTTGAAATAATAGATTTCCTAAAATATGTATTTAAACTCTACAAAATTGGTGTTGATGCAGTTATTGTCCAAGATTTTGGGGCTTTAAAATTAATTCGAACAATTTTTCCAGATATGAAAATCCATGCTTCAACACAAATGGGACTAAATAATTATTATTCCACATTATGGGCTTCAAAAAATGGAATTTCACGAGTTATATTTCCTCGTGAACTTAGTCTTGATGAAATTAGTATTATAGGTTCAAAATTAAAAGAAAATGGAATTAATTTAGAATTGGAAGTTTTCGCTCATGGAGCTATTTGTTATTCTATTTCTGGAAATTGTTATATTTCTTCATTAAACACGGGTAGAAGTGGTAATAGAGGAGCTTGTACTCAACCATGTAGAAGAGAATATATATTGAAGTACAAAGGACATAAGATTGATAATGGATATTTATTATCGACACATGATTTAAATACTGCAGAAAATTTAGATAAAATTTCAAAAGCAGGTGTTGATTCCATTAAATTAGAAGGTAGAATGAAGTCAGAAGATTATGTTGGAACCATTGTAAATAGCTATAGAAACATTTTAGATAAGAAAGAAAAAGAATTTAAAGACGATTTAAATCTGGTTTTCAATCGAAAATTTACAAAAGGTTATCTCTTAGATGAAAAACCTGGAGATGTTATGGGTCGTGAAAGTTCAGGTCATACTGGATTTTATATTGGAGATATTGTAGAGATAAGCAATGAAGAAGAGTTTATTGTTAATGATAAAAATAAATTTAAAACTAATTCTAATAAAAATAATTCTAATTATAATAAATCTAATTATAAAAATAATTCTAATAAAAATAATTCTAATTTTAATAAATCTAATTATAATAAAAAATCTAAAAAATATGATAAAATAAAAAATAATTATGCCAATGAAAATATTTATAGGGTTAAGGAAATTAAAGTTAATAAAGAAAATCATGTTGATATTAAAATAGGTGATGGAATAGCTTTTAAGTATAATGATAAGATTAAAGGAATATATGTTGATAATATAATAGAACAAAATGATAATTACATCATGTTCAATACAACTCGTAATGTTAGAGTTGGAGATAAAGTTTTTATAAGTTATTCACATTTACTTCATAAAGAACTTAAAAAATACAAAAAAGAATATATTCAACCTAAAATACCTCTGTCATTAAATATTTCTTTAAACAAATATTTAGAAATTTTCATGAAAGTTGAATTTAATTTAAACAATAACAAAATTGAATTTAGTTATTCCTCATCAGCAAGTTTTCAAAAAGCTATTAATCGCCCCACATCAATTAAAGAAATTGAAAAACAGCTGTATAAAACAGGGAACACACCATTTTTCATGGGAAAAATTGAAATAGCTAATTTTTCTAATGATCTTTTTATTCCTACATCACAATTAAATAATTTACGGCGTGAGATATTAGATGAAGCTTCTAAACATCTATTAAAACATTATAAACCTAATAAAAAAGAAATTGACTCTGTAAATTATAGATTAAATTCATTTATTAAAAATTATAAATCTAAAAAATTAGAAAATTCTAAAAAATTGGAATTATCTGTTATCGTTGATAATTTAAGTCTTATTAAAATTGCTTCAAGCTATCATATAAAAAAAATATATTTTGATCCATCTTATTTATACAATACTTCTACTGATTATTTCAATAGTATTGAAAAACTATTACTTGAAGCAGTGATAGAGATGCATATAAACAATCCAACTAAAACACTCGAACTTGTTTGGGTTTTACCATCTTTTATAAATGATGATGAAGTAGAGAAATCCATAGAAATATTCAATAATTTAAAAAATGAAGGAATTGAATTATCAATAATGACCGATACTCCTGGGCTTAACAATTTATTTGACTGTAAGATGTATGGTGCTCATAACTTAAACTTGTGGAATAGTTATTCATGTGAAAATCTAAAAGATTCTGGTTTTAATAGCTTAATATTGTCTCCAGAATTATCATATGCCGAGATCAAAGAGTTAAATTTAAACTATGGTGAAGATGATCCTGACCTTGAACTCATTGTTCATGGAAACTTAGAAGTAATTGTTAGCTATGATGATTTTTCCAGTTTAAACAATGGTAGAGATCTTATAATCAATAATAATTCAGATTATGCAATATTAGAAGATAAAAAAAGAAAAAAATTTAAGTATAGGGTTCATTTTGATTTCAATAAAAAAAGTCACATTATAAATAAAGATTGTTTATGTTTAATTGATGAATTGGATAAGATTAAAAAACTTGGACTTAGCTTTATTGTTTTAGATTGTAAATTTTCAAATAAAAGTTACGTATCACAAATTATCTCACTTTATTTAGATGGAATGAAAAATTCTGATAAGAAAAGATTAAATTCAATTAAAAAAGAAGTTTTATCTATTTCCCATTCATATCTTAATAAAGATAATTTCTTATATGGTCGTATCCATGAAAAAGATTAATTTAATTTCATCATATAATTCTGAAAAAGTAAATATAATTTTTTAATTAATTTTTTAATAGTATATGCATTATGGAAAAGTTCTTAAATTTTAAAACACTGACCTTTTTTTATTAATTTATTACACTTCCACTCTATAAAAATCTATAATTTAAATAATATGAATATATTTTGATTATAGTCATTTTGGAAAAGTTCTTAAATTTGGGATGATAATTTTTTTCATTGAATTATTTAATTTTAAATATTAATTTATAAAAATTTATAATTTTAAATTTTAAATAATATAAATTTATTTTAAATAATATAAACAATTTTAAATAAATATATTTTAATAATATTTATTTTTAAAAAAGTTATTTATTAAAAACTTTATTTATTCCACCATATTTAAAAACTTTTCAAACAGAACTATATTTTATAACTTCCAATTATCTTCTATTTTTTTAACACATTCTTTTAGTGTACCTTCTTTTATAACTATAATTCTTCTTTTATGAGGATACTGAAGAGAACATTTAGTGTAATATTCATCAAAAACAGCTATCCTATATAAAAGTTCATATTTACTTTCAATACAGGATTCATGATAAACATAAACCCAATTTTTATAATATTTAACTTTTGTAATAGCTTTTTTAAGTTTTGGAATTTTATTTATTTCTTCCTTAACAGTTTTTATTAATTTTTCTTTTTCACGACCCTCTAATTTTTTAGGGTTTCCATGATATAAAATTTCATCATCCATTTAATCACTATCCTTAAGAATTTTTCTTTGAAATATAGTCTGAGACATTAATTTATTTGAAATACATTAAGACATTATTCTTTGTTTTGTTTCCATTAGTGTTAAGGTGTTTTTCAATAGCTGTTGAAGCATGAGAAAAACTAATCTCAAAATTTGTTTGATAATTTTCTAATAGTTCTTTACTAAATAAATCCTTATTTTTAGTAAGTAAATCTTTTTTCTGGATTAATTTATTATGATTCCTTTAATCACTAGTCAATGTGTTCTTACTATGTTATCTTTAAAATTTTCATTAATGTACTGTAAACTTTGAGTTTTTTTAAAAACTATATTTTATATCTTTTAGAAATATAATTTTTATACTTAACTTATTAATTCAATAATTATGAAATAATTTTAATTTAAAAAATTTAATAAAGGATGATTTTATGAAAACTGAAAAATATAGGGGATTTTTAGCTATTGATATTACTGATGAGAATATAGTTAACAATATTAATAAGTTTCAAAATGAACTTAAAAAAGCTAACGCTAACATAAGATATGTTAATAAAGAAAATTTACATTTTACTCTTAAATTTTTTGGAAAAATAGATAGTAAACAAATTTATGAGATTTCAAAAGTAGTAAAAGAGACAATTAACGATTTTAAACCTTTTAAAATAGCTATTAATGGAACTGGTGTATTTCCAAATGAAAGTAATATGAAAATCATCTATGTAGGAATTTCAGAGTCTAGAGACTTTTTACAATTACAAAAAACCTTAGATAAAAAATTTGAAACCTTAGGATTTAAATTAGAAAAGAAACATATTGGTCATTTAACGGTAGGAAGATTGAAAAATTTAAAAAACAAAAAAAATGTTAGAGAAATAATAAAAGAATTTGAAGAGAGAGAAATAGGGGAACTAACAATTTCTAAAATATCTCTAAAAAAAAGCGAATTGACTTCTGATGGTCCAAACTATACTGATTTAGAAGTTTTTGAACTTTAATTTTTACTTAATTTTTTTAATATTGCTTAAATTTAGTTTATTTTATAATTTAAAACTTATTATAACATTTATTTATAAAATAGAAGGCTTAAAAAATATTAATTTAAAATTAGTTATATTAATTAATATATACTTATATTACTTAAAATTTAAAATTATAAATTTTTATAAAGTGATATTTGAAATTAAATAATTTAATAAAAAAATTTATTATTCAAAATTTAAGAACTCTTTCAAAATGACTATTAATATAATTTATTTATAATTATAATTAATATTGTATAAATTAATATAATTTTTAATAATAAAAGAATACTAAAATTTTAAATTATAAAATAAGCTATTTTAATAAATAATATATCTATTTTTTAATAAAATGAAAGCATATCAGTTATAATTCTTAAATTAAATGAAAAACAACAAAATATAGTTTATTTAAATTAAAAATAATATTTTAATAAAAATTATTCAATTTGAATAAATTTAAAAATCATCATATAAATTATAATCATTTTTCAATGCTTTCAATGTATTTAAAGCATTTTTATCTTCTTTCCAAGCATTTAATGAATTATAAATGTAATAAACAGCTCCATTATAATCATCGAATGAGAAAAAATCAGGTATTTCGTTCGGTAATTTTTTTTCTCCAAGTAATAATGGTACAATATACTTATTTATTTTATTTGCTTTATTATACATATTTTTAAGAATTTTTATATCTTCATTGGTTTTTATAGCCCATAATAATCGATTAAAAAGTATATTAGGCGATTTTGAATTATATTCTTCCATTAAATCATGAGCATCATCTAATTCACCTACAAGAAGTAACGAAGGAATTATTAAATCTCTTACACTTTGATTATCATTAGGATTAAGTTTAAGCATATATCTAAATAGTTCAATAGCTTCATCTCTTTTACCTTCATTTAAGATTAATTCAGCATATTTTCCTAATGCCAACATGAAATTTCTGGTTTCAAAATACCCCCAGAAATTACCTTCAAATTCTTCAAAGTAATCTTCATCATGAAGTTCATGAAATAAGTCAATAATTTTCATATAGTATTCCTTTTTCTCAGATGGATCTAAGCTTAAGGATGCAAGAAAAAAATATTCATTAAATAAAGCTTCACTTGATTTATCTTTTATCTCCATGGAACTTTTTCCTTTGGGTATACTTTGAAATGTATGAAATTTTGTTTTAACCCCCCTAATTCCTATTTTTCCTTCTTCAAATCTCATTCCACTTCCAACAAGCATCGGGTTATTAAGATTATAATCTTCCGCAAATGTGAGCCTTTCATCGGTATTATCACAATAAGAATCCGATGTTTTATCACTTTTACTCAATTCAGATAAAGCACAATCTTCCCCAAATTTAGCCTGATCATATTCAGGATCAAGTTCAAGAGCATTTTCCATACATTCCAATGCTTTCGAATTTTCCTCCCGAGCTAAAAGTTGAAAACCTTTCATTGTAAAAGCCCAAACTTTATCAATATCATTTTCAATCATATAATCCAATAGCTGTTCTGATTCATAATTCCTATTTAAATTAAATAAAGCTTTAACTTTATGACCTAAAATATTATGATATTGATCATCATACTTTAATATTTCTTCAATGGCTTCAAGAGCCTTTTCATTCTCTTTTATCTCTAAATAACATTCCGCTTTTACTGTCAACAGTTTTCTCCAATGAGGACTTGATTTTGAATTTTTATCAATGAATTCAATAGATTCATCTTCTTTTCCTGCTAAAAACAAAATAAATGGTTTATTTATTATTAAAGTTTCACTATTTGGATTAATCTTTAAATTTTCATTTATAAGTTCCAATGCATCCCTATATTTTTCCACACTTGCTAATCCATTTATAGTAAGAGAAAAATCATTTTCTTTTTTATTTGAATGCTTTAAAAAATCTTTATAAGGGTTTGCAGTTTCATCATCCTTATCAAGCATGAGTAAACATTCAGCTTTTTTATCATAGATTTCAAAGTTATTAGGATACAACTTTAAAATTCTATTAGCCGTTTTTAAAGCATTTTCATAATTTCCCATTTTAATAAGCTTATTTAATCTTCTTATACGTTTTTTTTCGTTTAATTTTGACATGTTAATAACCTATAATTTTTTGAAAATATTAAATTTTAAGATTGCCAAACATTAGATTTTTATCAATATTCATATAGTTATTTAAGTAGACTAATTTAGTATCCTTGGATATTCTCACAACGATTTTTTTATTATAATTTTCTCTTTTTTTAATTTTCATCATATTTAAAATTTTGCATTTAGAACTTATTAAGAATTCAAATTTTTGATTTTTATTAAACTATTAAATTAAGTTTTTAAACAAAAGAAAAATGTTACATAATTAATAATTTTATATTAAATCCTTAACTTGATCGTGTTGGAATATTAATTAATATAATATAATATTTGATTATCTCAAATCGAAAGTTTAGAATTATTTTAGTAATGAAAAAAGTTTTAGGATATATTGATCATGTATAGTACTTCTCCAAACTTTTATAGCATTTATTTAAAAATTTTTATTAAAAATTATTCTTTAAATTATTCAAATTTTAATTTAAAGAGATATTAAAGTTTTTTAAAAATTTAATGAAATTATATTATGTTAATAAATTTAAGCAAAATACTATATTATTTAAAATTTAAGAACTTTTCTAAAATAACTACAAGTAAAATAACTACAAAGTAATAAATAGTCTATAAATAAACATGATTATTAAAGACTGGTTGAAGACCTTTTTTATAAAGAAAATTTTTTATTTCTTTCACAGAGCGTCCATCCTGGATATCGAATTGTTCATCTCCTTTTAAATTTCCTTCATGTCCACCAACACCCACACTTACTCCAGCAGATATTCTATTTACTCCTATACCTACAACTCCATTTCTAAATTTAGAATTCTCCCTTGTAGAAACTGTAATATCTGTAAAGGGCATGAAAAGTCTTTGAGCTAATATGATTTGTAGTAACTGTTTTTCGCTTACATCCATTCCATATTCAAAATTTTGATGAATAAATGGTCTAAGTCGCAAAAATGAGAAAGAAATTTCACTTTGGGGATATTTTCTTTGAATATAATGACCATGTAATCCAGTTGCAAAAGCATCAGATCTAAAATCTCCTAAACCAAGTAATGAACCAAAAGCAACCTTCCTCATTCCTCCTTTAATGGCTCTTTCTTGTGAGTTGAATCTATATTCATAGTTAGATTTAGGACCATTTAAATGAAATTTCTTGTATTGTTTCTTATTGTATGTTTCTTGATATGTACACACATAATCTGCACCACAAAGATGCAAATACTTGTAGTCATCAACATCAACTGGATATATTTCAAGTCCAACTAAATTAAAATATCCGCTTGCTAATTTAATGGCTTCACCAATATAATCTAAACTTGTTAGTTTTGATTCACCAGTTAAAAGTAAAATATCTTGTAAACCTGTTTTTGAAATAGCTTTTAATTCATTTTCAATCTCTTCAAAACTTAAACTTCCTCGTTTAATTTTATTTTGCAAGTTGAAGCCACAATATGTACAACTATTTTCGCAGTGGTTACTAATGTATAGTGGAGTAAAAAGAGAAATTGAATTTCCAAAATGTTTTGAAGTTTCTATTTTAGATTTATAAGCCATTTCTTCAATGAAATCTTCTGCTGCGAGAGATAATAATACTGCAAAATCATTAATATCCAAACTTTCTTTTGATAAAGTATTTTCAACATCCCTTTTATTATAATCATTTGGATTAAAATTTTTCAATTCGTCATGGACTTTATCCATTATATCAGAATTTATAAACTCCATAGTAACCCTTATTATTAGCTATTTAATTCTAATCCAAAAATCCAGTTAAAGGACTTGATGCTTGAGCTTTAAAGTTTAAAATTCTTCCTAATCCAGCAATATAAGCATATCGCCCTGCTTCAATAGCTAATTTAAATGCCTTAGCCATTTGAACAATGTCATTTGCTGTAGCTATTGCTGTATTCGCCATAATTGCATCAACACCTATTTCCATTGCTTCACATGCTTGTGAAGGAGATCCAATTCCTGCATCCACAATAATGGGTACATTAATTTCATTGACAAGAATTTTTATAAAATCCTTTGTAAGTAATCCTTTATTACTCCCAATTGGTGCAGCAAGAGGCATTACCGCCTCTGCTCCTGATTTTTCTAAATCCTTAGCCACATTTAAATCTGGCATCATATACACCATAGGTATAAAACCTTCATCATAAAGTAGTTTAGTTGCTTTTATTGTTTCATAATTATCTGGAAGTAGATACTTTGAGTCTTTAATAACTTCCACTTTTATAAAGTCACCACAACCTAATTCTCTTGCTAATCTTCCTAATCTTACTGCTTCATCAGCATTCCTTGCTCCAGATGTGTTTGGTAAAAGTATGAGATTTTCAGGAATGTAATCTAAAATATTCCCTTCACCATCCTGATTTGCTCTTCGAATAGCTATTGTTGCTATTTCAGCACCAGATGCTTCCATGACCTTAGCTGTCATATCCAATGAAAACTTTCCAGACCCTAAGATAAATCTTGATAAGAACTTTTTATTTCCAATGATTAATGGATCCTTCATTCTAACTCCTATCTTTCAATGCTTTAAATCCTATAGAAACAGTACTATATTTAGTTCCTTTAGCTTTTAAGACTTCATCTTTACTACTTGTAAGTTTTGATATTGGTTTCCATGGATTATTATCATCTTCACCTACAATGGAAACAGCATCCACTAAGTCTTTATCTAATAAATATAAAAGAATTTCACTAACAATTCCACCATCTTGACCCTTGTTCTTATTTGATTTAAGGGAATATATTTCTAAGTATTCTCCAATCGGTTCATTATCCAAATATTTAGGAAGTATTTTATGGGTGGCAAATGTTCTTGGACAAGCATAATAACAAGCATGGCAATCTTCCTTACAATTTCCTTTTTTAACAGGTTTTCTTTCATTAATTTGAACAATATCAATTGGGCAAACAAATTCACAAGCTCCACAAAGAACACAAGCCCCTTCTTTAATAACATCACCATTTAAACAATCAAATTGGCATTCATTAGATAATTGAGCAATTTCATCATCACTAACTTTCCTTTTATAAATGACTGGATGAGAATTATTCTCCCTGTTTTTAATATTTTCTAAGTTATTGTTTATTTTTTTATTAGAAATTCGAATAAGTAAATCTAAAGCCTTTTTTTCTACATCTTTTTTTAATACAATACCATCGGATATTAACTCTTGAATTATTTTATTTCCTTTCTCAGATCTAACAATAACAGTTGAATATCCTTTAGGAGAACCCACTGACCCAACAGAAACATCTGCTAAATTTGAAGTGTAATCTGTACAAATATCACAATTTTTTCGTTTGAATGAATTTGTTTGAGGAATAGAAAATTCTTGAACACTATCATTTAAAAAGACTTTAAATTTATTATTTTCGATTCTGAATTCACTAACATCTTTTAAATCTATATTTTTTTCTTTTAAAAACATTTTTAAATAAGTGTAGGAAAAATTTTCCATGCAAAATAATCCAATTTTTAAATCTATTGATGATCCTCCAGTTTCTTTTTCATAGAAATCTATCTTAGAAGCCGCCAATATTTGACATGGAGTCCCCACCATAGCTATTTTTTCGTTTACCATATTACATCCTCAAAAAATTAAGTTAATATAATTCTATATCACTTAAAATAATCATATAATTAAATTTTTTGTATATATTTTTCTTTTTCCATTATAGTATTTTGTATAATTAATTTTTTATATTAATTCAAAAAACTTTTTGCAAATTAATTTTTTTAAATATTAATATTTACTCTTTTAAATTTAATTTAAATAATTTAAAGAAATAAAAATAATTTCTGATTGCGAATATTTAATTGAATTTTAAATAAATTAATATATAAATAAAAGAAAATAATTTTGCAAAACACTATTATTTAAGGGGTGGGGAACAATGTTCTCCACCCTTATTTTTAATTTATTAAGCATATTTTCTATTATTTTAATTATATTAGTGCTAAAAATACTTTTTTTATTTATTAATGAGTTTTCATTTATTT
>JAITOM010000159.1 GCA_031289975.1 Methanobrevibacter sp.
ATTTTAAAAATATTTATAAAAACTAATTTTTGCTATATAATGAATTTAAATCTTTAAAGATAGAAATTTTGGGAAATCCATAGAAAAATTCAAATTCCCATGGGATTTTTGACACACCCTAATTATCAAATATTATGTTGTGATATCCAAATATTATGTGATAATTTTTTTGATGCTCAGATACAATATCAGTTCGTTTTCACATCCCCTTTTTCCTTAAAATTTAAGAACTTTTCAATAATGAATGTTTTATTATTTTTCTAATATAATAATAGTGTTTCTCTTAAACTTTATTACCATAATATAATTTTCATTAAATTTTTAAAAAAGTTTAATATCCCTTTAAATTAAAATTTGAATAATTTAAAGAATAATTTTTAATAAAAATTTTTAAATAAATGTTACAAAAGTTTGGAGAAATACTATAAATTAATTAGCTATTATTTCATAAATAACACCATTATCACCTTGAACACCACCTTTCCTAATAGTATAAGCTTTAACTTTATAATTATCTAAGTAACCCCAATTGGAATTTCTAATGGATATTAAATTATCATGACCGTTACTACTACCATATATCCAAACATTGTGCCCAGATTCTAATGTTTTATTAACTCTTGACATCATGTTTCCATCGAAAATACTCATATTATGTTGGGATGAGTACACATTCATGAAAGGAGGTTCCCAATAAGTATCTAATTGACCTATATAAGTATTTTCATCGGGATGATGAAGAAGTAACTCTCTATATCCAGATGCAGATAAATCACCATCTATAATTAAATCATCAGGGCTAATCAACTTTAAAACATCACCCAAACTATTACTAAAAGCTGCATCGAGATCTATTTTTTCAAAACTATATGAAAGATTTAATAATCCTCCTATTAGAAACAATAACATGAGTATTGCGAAAACTGGTTTAGATTTCTTATACGTTTTACTAATGATAATACTAACAGTCAACCAAAACAAGGCTAAACCAATAACAATGTAGCGAACATGTAAAATTTCCTTCCCGATTATATCAGATAATAATATTCCAAATAATACCTCTAATATAATAATTAGTGCGGAAAACGTTAAAAAATTTAATTTACTAAGTCGTTTTCTAATTTCGTTGAATGTTATTTTTTCTTTGAATAAATAATAGAAGGATATTCCTAAAAGTAATACCATAAGTATAAGTAAAATCACCCCTTCCCATTCTGTTTTTGCACCATGAACGAGAGTATATGTAGTATCACCTACTTTACGGGAACTTAATACATACCATATAGTTTGGAGTAAGGTTTTACCATTAAACTCGGCAATCCAAAAAGAATTGCTCACATAACTTATTTGATTGAGTAAAACAGATACCCAGGGCAAGAAAGCGGCAACAGAAATAATCCCCGAAAGAATTAATTTCTTGACACTGGTTAATTGATTTTTAAGAGCTAACCATATAAATAAGACTAAATAAACAGCAGCTAAAGTTACACTGCAATAGTATTGAGTGTACTCACCTAAAATTCCAAAGAAAATTAATAAAGTATAATTCTTCCATGAAGGGTTCACTGTGATTCTATAAGCAGCATAATATGCTAAGGTTATAAATAACATACCCCAACTGTACATCCTGATATCAGCCAGGTAATAAATAAACTGGGGCATCAACACTATACTTAAACTGAATAATCCTGCTGCTAACTCACCAATGTCTCTTCTAAGATATTTCCATGAAAAAATTATTAACAAGAGAATTGGAGTTGCTGAAGAAATAATACCTAAAAAAATATCACTAAAAGGCAAATGAAGTAAATGACCAATAGAAATGAAAGCCTTAACAATAAAGTAATGTAAAGGTGGATGAACATCCATAGCAGTTTGATAAATTATATTACTTATAGTATCTTTAACTAAGTGCATGGTAAATACTTCATCATACCTTAAAACATTCTCAGAAAACTCTTTGATTAAAGCAATGAAAAATAGGATGAAACTTGCGATAAACAAGATTCTACCAATATTCTTCTCAGTCAATTTTTCTTCTAAACCCCATTTAATTGATATTAGTTTGTTTAACACGATTACTCACCATCAGCAATTAATAAACTGGTATGGTAAATAGCAGAACCAGTGTCATTCTTATTAGGGTCATCAAAGAAAAGGATATCAACTTTTACAGGTAAAGCACCTTTCGGACCAGCATTATAACCGATATGTTCGTAAGGATGTAGTGTTGTACTAGCTAAGAGTTCTTTCTCTTCCCATACACAGTTATTATTAGCTAAAATATTAGCATCTTTATCATAGTAAACAGTTTTCATTTTTAAATAGTCAAGAGAAACTAATGTTATAACCATACAAGAAACACCATATGATTGATTTAGACCATCTGAGTTATCTGTAAGTCGCAACTCACCTACTTCTATTTTACCTTTCTTCTCTGCAATTCCACCTTTAATAGTGCCATAGGCAGATGCAGCAAGAAAACCTATAATCACAATACCACATAAAATCTTTAAATTTTTATCCATATCTAATCACATCCATAGTAATTTTAATCACTGCTGTTAAAATAAGAAAATTCATCT
This sequence comes from Methanobrevibacter sp., assembly GCA_031289975.1. GTDB lineage: Archaea > Methanobacteriota > Methanobacteria > Methanobacteriales > Methanobacteriaceae > Methanovirga. Next base: position 2,586 of record JAITOM010000159.1, read on the forward strand.
TAACATTTTTTATTTTAATCAAAAAAAAGTAAATATCAAAAAAATAATTTTAATTTTTGACTTATAAAAAATATTGTTTATTTTTATCCCTATTTAAATGTTACTATTTTGTTTTTAAAATCAGAAATTATTAAAATCAATATAATCAAATAAAATTCAATAAAAAGGATTAAAATTAAATAAAATATAATGAAAAGATTTAAAAGTTAATCACAAGCTCTCTCTCTCTCTCTCTCTCTCTCTCTCTCTCTATTTAATGAATAATTAGTCTTTTAATAAAAGAATAAAAGTATTTTATGTTTATAGTAATTTAAAGGAAAATTAATCCTATTAATTAGTTATATTTGATGATTTATGATAATAAACTAAGGTTCATTCATATAATATCAATTAAAATAGGCACTGTAAAATTAGCATGGATTTTTACAATTGAAAAATCAAAAATGTATTATAAAAAGTTTTAAAAAGTTTGTCGGATAAAATTAGGAGGTTTCCCTCCTAACCTCTCCTAAGAACGGCTCGTGTCACTTTCATGACAAGCCGCTCAAGCATATCTTTATCTATTAATGTGAGAATCTCCGTTTTTAAACGGGATTCATTCACACTTTTAGCA
>JAITOM010000266.1 GCA_031289975.1 Methanobrevibacter sp.
GTAATAACAATAACAAATGATCCATCAGATTCTAAACAATTAATACCATTGTTAGAAAAATTAAAAGAGATAATGCCTCTAAAAAGCTTAAAAGTGATGACGGATAATGCTTATCATAATTTAATAAATTTATCATATTCAAAAAAAAGAATGCTTTGATTTAATAACACCACCAATAATACAGGATATGCTTGCAAAAAAAGATTATAAACATTTTAAAGAAAATTTAAGAGTAAAAATTAGAATCATAGCATAAACTGAAGAAGTACAATGTCAAGAAGGTAAAATACTTCACTTAGATAAAAAATATAAGGTCGATGAAAAACATGGAATAAACATCTATAACTACCTATTCAAAACTTATGAATGTGTGAATTGTCCAATAAAAAAAAAGATTGTAATGGAAATAAAGATTTTAAATCTATATCATTCACTCAATCAGAAATAGAATTTGAACACGTGATAAAAATGCAACAAAAAGAATATAAAAACAGATTATGCTAATTAAAATCTAAATGACTTACATATTTTATACAAGATCAAAAATAATACTTTAACACCCTCACTTTAACACCCTCTTTAATAAATAATTTTTTTAAAAATAAATATTATAGTGTATGAAATAATGTTTGTAAGTAAATAAAATCAAAGATTTTCTAATTGAACAAATTCAATAATGAAATTTTTTAAATCAAATTATAAATCTTCAATTTTCAATTAAAAAAATTATAATTATTATTTTTAAAAATAAAGAAATAAAAATTATTATTTAAAAAATTAATTTATCATTAATTGATGAAATTTTTAAAAATAAAATATTTGAAAATAAATGATTAATTACAAACATTTTTTACATCACCATATATAAAAAATTAATTATACAAAACACTATAGTATGTTTCATAGTAAAAAATTTTAGAAGCTATCTTTTTAACACTCTCGTTTTAATGGTAGTGTATATATACTTAAAAAATATATATTATACTGTTTGCAAATTATTTTTATTTAAATATTATAAATATTAGTTTTATATTCAATTTATATTATTATCTATTTTTTATTTATTAAATTTTGTTTAATTAAATTAAAAAATTTGATATGGTTATTTAATATTATAATCATAGTTATTTTTAAAACCTCCACATTTTTTACAGTCTTTTTATAAACAATTTTTAATTAATCTAATTTTTAAAAAAATTAATAATTTTTGTAATTATTATTTAATAAATTAATTGAATAATAGAATATTTTAATCTAATAATAATATATTTTAATCTAATTATTAAAAGATAAATTAAAATTTTATATTAAAATATAAAATTATCTAAACAATAATTTAAAGAATTAATAATATTTTCATTATAACTTATAATGTGGTTAAATTAAGTTTTATAATGTGGTTAAATTAAGTTTTATAATATTGTTAAATTAAGTAATCATGTAAAATAGTTTAAATATGGAGAAAATTAATGAAAGAACAATTATCATTCAATGATTTTGAAATATCTAACGATATTAAAAAAGCTGTTAAAAACTTAGGATTTGAAGAACCAACACCTATTCAATCTTTAACTATACCTAAAATATTAAAAGGAAAAGATATAATTGGTCAAGCACAAACTGGAACTGGAAAAACAGTAGCCTATGGAATACCTTTACTTGAAAAAATATTCATAAAAGATAAAAGTCCTCAAGCTATTGTTATCTGCCCAACTCGGGAATTAAGTGTTCAAGTAGCCGAAGAATTGGTAAAGTTATCTTCTTTCATGAGAAAAATATCTATTTTGCCGATTTATGGAGGGCAATCTATTGGAAGGCAGATTAGAGTGCTTAAAAAAGGAGTTCATATTATAATAGGAACACCTGGAAGACTCATAGATCATATTCAAAGAAAAACATTAGATTTATCAGGAATAGAAACTGTTGTTTTAGATGAAGCTGATGAAATGTTAAATATGGGTTTTAGAGATGATATTGAGAATATTTTAATTAATATTCCTAAAAAGAGACAAACATTACTTTTTTCAGCTACGATACCAAAGGATATAAAGAGATTAGCAAATAAATACCAAAATAATGCAGAGCATTTAAGAATAGCTCAAAATTTAATTACAGTTCCAGAAATAGAACAAATATATTTTGAAGTTAGAGGTAATAAGAAATTAGAACTCTTATCTCGTTTAATAGATGTTTATGATATAAACACTGGTTTAGTTTTCTCTAACACTAAACGAAATGTTGATAGACTTGTTAAGGATTTGAAAATTAGAGGATATAGTGTTGATGGTATTCATGGTGATTTATCTCAAAAACAAAGAGATTATGTTATGAATAAGTTCCGTAAAGGGAAATTAGATATTTTAATAGCGACTGATGTTGCAGCACGAGGTATTGATGTTCCTGATGTAGAAGCTGTTTTTAATTATGATGTTCCCAATGATAATGAGTATTATGTGCATCGTATTGGTCGAACAGGTAGAGCAGGAAAATCAGGTTATGCTTTTACTTTTGTATCTGGGAAAGAAATTTATAAATTAAGAGATATTCAAAGATATACAAAAACAAGCATTAAACAAGGAAAAATACCTTCTGGTGATGAAATAGAAAATACAAAACATGCTATTATATTAGATAAAGTTAAAAGCATTATTGACGAAGAAAATTTAGATAATAATATTAAAATGATCGATTTTTTAATAGAAGAAAATTATACTTCTGTTGATATTGCAGCTGCACTTTTAAAGTTATTAAAAGAAAAATAAATGCATTATAAAAAATTATTTATTAAACATATATTATTTTGTAAAATTATTTTCTTTTATTTTAAAAACTTTAGTTTTTAAAGTTAGAAACGGGAAATCTTTGATTTTCCTAAGTTATCTTCGATAGCAAATCTTTGATTTTCTTTTATTTATATATTAATTTTATGATGCTCATGCACACGACATATTGCAAAATTTTAATTAAGTTAAATTGAAAATAAATATAATTATTTTAGAAATATTTGTATTACTTACTAATATAAGTATATCTATATGAATTTTATCAAATTTGTCATATATTATGTGCATGAGCCTAATAAATTAATTATTATGCAAAACACTATAATTTTAATTAATTTAATAAAAGATAGATTTTAAAAAACTAATAGGGGAATTGAAATATGATAAAAAAAGGAGATTTTATTAGAGTAGATCTTACAAGCAAAATTAAAAAAACTGGAGAAATATTCGAAACAACTTATGAGAATGTTGCAAAAGAAGCAGGAATTTATGATGAAAAAAAAATTTATGTTCCTATGCCTGTTGTAGTGTATGGAGGTCATTTTTTAGAATTTATCGATGAATCACTCATTGATATGGGTGAAGGGGACTCGAAACACATTGAAGTCCTACCAAAAGATGGTTATGGGGAAAGAAATCCAAAACTAATTAATTTGATTCCATTAAACGAGTTTAAAAAAGCTAATATAAATCCAATTGCTGGTATGATAATAACTTATGATCACAAAAAAGGGAAAATATTGAGTGTTAGTGGTGGAAGAGTAAAAGTAGATTTTAATAATATATTTGCTGGTAAAACTTTAGAATATGATCTTAATGTTGTGGAAATTATTAAAGATGATAAAGAAAAAATAAAAAGCATGATAGAATTACATTATCCACAATACCCTAAATTTGACTTAGAAAAAACAGAAGTAAAAATAAATGGAAAAACTGTTAGCATAGAACTTGATAAAACTGCAAATGTTAATAATAATCAAACACAACTCGCAATTACACAATCTAAATTTAGAACATCCCAGGATATTTGGAAAAATATGGATGTTGAAAAAATAGAGTTTATAGAATCCTTTAAAAAACCATCCGAAAAAAAAGCATCAGAAGATAATAAAGAAGTTTTAGAAGATAATAAAGAAACTTCAAATGATGATAAAAAGACTTCATCTTCACAAAAAAGTACAGAATAATTATGATGAATCATTTTTTTTATAGTGATAGAAAAAATGTTTGTAATTAATCATTTATTCTAAAATATCTTATTTTTAAAAATTTCAAATTAAAATTAAATTAATTTTTTAAATAATAATTTTTATTTCTTTATTTTTA